>JAOZNA010000033.1 GCA_029934005.1 Candidatus Bathyarchaeota archaeon | reverse complement strand
GAGTTTTTAGCCAAAAAAATGGGAGTTTCGCAGCAAACAGCCTCAAGACATTTAATAGAACTTGAAAGACTAGGATTAATAAGCCGTTCAATAACACCTGAAGGATGCCTAGTCAAAATCACCGAGCAAGGCTTAAATGAAATCAAAAGACTATACTCAAACCTCAAAAATCTAATTGAATCAGCCTATCCACCATCAATAACAATAGAAGGAATAGTATTCACAGGCTTAGGTGAAGGTGCCTACTACATAGCAAAAGACGGTTACCGCAAACAATTCATCGAAAAACTCGGATTCGACCCCTTTCCAGGTACTCTAAACCTTAAACTTGTTAGCAATTACGATATCAAAGCCAGAACAGAACTTGAAACATACCCAGCCATAGAAATAGAAGGATTCAAAAACGAAAATAGAACATTTGGACCGGTAAAATGTTATCCAGCCATAATTGAAAACAAAGTAAAAGGAGCAGTAATAATGGCTATGAGAAGCCATTATAATTCCTCAGTAATCGAAATCATAGCTCCATTGTTTCTCCGTAAACACCTAAAACTGAAAGACGGAAACAAAGTAAAAGTTGAAGTTTTAACCCTTCCATAAATCAAATTCTATAAGAAATCCTATACTCATACCTACGCTTTATCTGCCTTCTCTTTAATGTTAAAAACAAGTACCCCAGAGCCAATCCAGCAACTAAGCCTCCAAAATGAGCATATAAGTTTACCCTAGGCGAAGCACTCATCATAAAAAACAAAAGCGAATAGAAAATCACAGCAATTATTGATTGAAACATAAAGATTATACATGCTCCGAGAACTCCGAAAATGGCTCCAGAAGCTCCGGCGGAAAGCGTACGGGGAGGCAGTAACAATGTTAAAACATTTCCAAACAAGCCTGACCCGAAATAAATCATTAAATACTGCGTATTACTGAAAAGTTCTTCCGCTTTTAAACCAAAAATCAACAGAAAAATCATATTGCCAATCAGATGTGTTATGTTAACGTGTATAAACATGGCTGTAAAAAGCTGCCAATAAGCACCATTCAAAACAAGCTTGTTATATTGCCCAAGTTTTACCAGAACATCATCGGATGTTTGAATAAAATCCCCACCAATAATGGACGTATAAATATAGATTAGAATGTTTATCATAACTAGCAAAATTGTTGGAGAGTTCAGAAAGGAAAACTCTTCAGAATACTCTTCAGTCTCCATTTTCATCCCCTATACGTTTCTATGATTTTTCGCTTAATCTTTGAGGAACTATTAAGTTCCTCTTTCCCAAATTTACCTATTCTAACAACCTTTATGTCTAAACCTTTTTGAGCAATAAACCTTTTAACCTCACGTTCTATTCCAGTCTGGTCATGCCCAACCGCAATTATATCAGGCTTAATTTTCTCAATAACCCTACCTATATCAAATTCTTCATAACCAAGCAAAGCTTCATCCACAACCTTTAAAGCTTCAACTAAAGCCCTACGTTGGTCTTCAGGCATAACTGGCATGGTTCCTTTACGTTTTTGAACGGTTGAATCCCTTGCAACTATAACCACAAGTTTCGCATTTTCCCCTCCGGCTT
Organism: Candidatus Bathyarchaeota archaeon; assembly: GCA_029934005.1. Classification (GTDB taxonomy): domain Archaea; phylum Thermoproteota; class Bathyarchaeia; order Bathyarchaeales; family WUQV01; genus JAOZNA01. The sequence continues at coordinate 14,173 of JAOZNA010000033.1, read as the reverse complement.
TTTTAGCTTCTTCAAGAAATTTTACATGACCAAAATGGAGCAGGTCAAATGTACCAGAAGCAAGAACAACTTTTCGTTTCTCAGCTATTTCTCGGTCAGCCACTCAAACTTCACCAACCCAAGCAACTTTAAAGCGTCAAGCAAACCTTCACAGTAAACAACAGAAGCCAAAGCTACCTCAAATCTGTTTCTATCAAAATAATACTTAGAATCCTTCAAGTAACGCATCGCATAATCCACAATCTCTTCCACTTTTTCCTTTGAAATTAAAACACTATTATCTAATAAAATCTGCATAGTTTCAAAAGCTCGTTCAACATTACCAATATACTTTAAAACTAATTTACGAAGCTCACTCATTCAACCATAGCCTCCACAACATCCGCTGGAGCATCAGCAAACACCTTTAAGGCTTCCGCCTCCATAAAATGAAGCTTCCCAGGAAAAATTAACGAATGAGGAGGAACACCAAAATCATATTGTTTAAGCAAATCTATAACATCAGCTTTCACAATAGGATTTCTTGAACCAGCCCCAGAAATTCCCACAGCCAAAGTTTCAGAAGTTATAACCCCTCTTTTCCTTTTCCTCTCAATTTTAGCCAAAATTTCAACTGCTTCAGCAATGGTCATAAATTTCCCATTCTCAACTTGGACATCTAAAAGACAAAGAGTATGTAAACCAAGCCTCTTATTTTGTTCAATGACTTCATAAGGAGTTTCCGAAACCACCTCGCCTTGAGGAAAAGCTATCGTAACACTCTTCCCAAATTTATAATTGTGCAGCCCACTCAAACCTATAACAGCAGAAATTATCGATGCCCCATGCACAATACGAGTTTTAATCCCCTTCTTCTCGGCTAAAATTCTCAGCGAAATATGCGTAGTTGCAATCAATGGATCACCAGGCACAAGCAACACCGCTTTACCTTTCTCAGCAGCTTCCAAAACTACCCTTCCACTTTCATCCTCAAGCTGTTTTCGTGAAACAACCAAAACTTCTTTACCACACAACTTTCTTAAACGTTCCAACGAAAAATTCGGCATGAAATTTGTATAAAGTTCAATAAAAACATTATCAGAGGACCTTATTTCTTCCAATCCACGCAAAGTGATACCAAATTCATCATGTAAGCCCAATCCGACAAACACTAATTCTCCCATAACCAATCCATCCAACATTTTCAAAATAGCCTAAAGTCATATGAAAGATTACTCAATCTTGCTTATATAAATGAAAGAAAATTCAAATTTATGAAAGTGTTTATTCCGGCAAACCTTAAAGGCGTATCTGGCGCAGTTGTATTCACGTTTAATGACTTACTAACCGCTTTCAAGGCTTAGAGCAATTCTAGCTCTAGCTTCACTAAACATTTAACGTGCTCGCGACCTCACCCTAGGCTCCAGCAATGTCCAAAGCCACTCCACAAACTCCCTCAAATTTTTAGTCTGAATGTAGATTTCACCCGGTCCAGTTATCCTAGTTACCAATCCTTCTCCACCAAGCAAAGTTTCTTTTAATCCACCGAACTTTGTTACTTTGTAGTCACATGTATCGCTAAAGGCCACTAGGTGGAAGTTGTCAACTATCAGAGTTTCCCCAGCATCTAACCTATGCTTATCTATGGCGCCGAAAGTGTTTATGAAAAGTTTCCCTTCACCTGTTGCCTTTATCATAAACAAGCCTTGACCGAAAAGCCCTTTGGTGAACCCTTCCCATTTAACATCTAAGTCAATATTTTCGGTTGAGGCTATATAGGACGCCTTCTGTATAATATAGCCCTTACCGGGCTTTACTTCTAGAACTTCTATGTCACCGACGGGTGCTGAAACGAAGGCAACTTCCCCAGAGCCATTAGAAGCAATGTAATCATTCACCCAGAAAGATTGGCGCCCAAAAAGCTTTAATCCTATACTTCCAAGAATGCTCTTTTCTCTTCTCCGCGTGTGAACCTCAATATTTGGACTCATATACGTTAATGCACCTGACTCAGCTGTTATCTTCTCACCTGGCTCAAGCTTAACAACGAGCATAGAATAGGACGGCCTATACTTAATCTCATACTCCAAACTCTTACACTCCAAACAGTCTCTACTATTTAATTAAAATCTCCTTTTATAATTATGCATACATTTTTATACTTGTCATCTTAACTTTGTGTGGAGAAAAACCATTGTTAATTGAAATCTTAGGGTTAATAGGTCTAATACTGCTAGGTTTGCTAGTGATACTAATTATCAAGCTGCTTTTCATGTTAATTCCAGCAGCCATAGTAGCATTTATAGTCTGGCTCTTAACTAGAAGCACATGGCTGGCAGGGATAGCATTCCTAATAATAGCCATCCTATCCATATTAAAGATTCTTTGATCGAAACTGCCTAATATGAAGTTTAAAAGTAAACTTATTATTTCTGCAGTAATGTTGATATTACAAGGGCCCGTAGCTTAGCAAGGTAGAGCGGCGGACCAACCGCCCAAGCGGGGTTAGGTCGAGGCTCTTAACCCGCAGGTCCGGGGTTCAATTCCCCGCGGGCCCGCCAACAAATCTCCCTGTCAAAATTTTATTGCACTTACAATAGCCTATTTCACAAGGTTAACTGTCAGCACAGCAAAATACGCCATCCCCGCATTTTTATTCGCTTTGGGGTTCCCAGAGGTCATATATATACAGAATTCTTTCAACAAGTAAATTCTGATTCACCGTTTAAGTTTTCTCTGCATTCCACCAGAGAACAGACATAACTTATAGAATATTTTTCTCTTTTATTTTTCTATTACAACTTTTAAATTAGAATTAATAAGCAAAATATGTGAATAAAATGTCCGAAACTTACAAATGGCTTTTTATCGCCGGAATCCCTTTCCTTATTCGAACCATTAATTTAGCTAGACAATTTGAAATTGAACTTTGGTTAAACTCCTCTAATTTTCTTGAAGAATTAGGTGTTAAAGAAATTAAAATGAAAAAGAATAGTAAACCTCACGTGGCACCATACTACATACTATAAAATAGACAATTGTTAAATCATCGATAGATTAATTTCCCTCCACTGATTAAAAGCTTAGTGAACTCTAATGACCATAGTCTACGAAAAAATCTCCAAAAAATTAATACTCGCTCTCATGCTTGCGGCCATGATAGTTGCTGCAATATTCGCCGCGCTATACCTAGATTTAAAACTCAAATATGAGGAGTTACTAAACCAACAAATAATATATCCAACATCTTCTTTATCTCCAACAGAAATCTACGAAAAAGCAAATGCCTCAGTAGTTGTAATAGAGAAAAAACTAAACATTTCCGGATTCTTTAAAACCAAAAACAAAGGTTTAGGCATTATATATGATCGCGACGGCCACATAATAACAAATTTTCATATAGTTGAAGGAGCAGATCTTATACAAGTAAAGTTTAGCAATGGAACAATTTTAGAAGCTAAATTGTTAGCCTACGACATCTACAGCGACCTTGCAGTTTTAAAAGTGAACGCATCAGAAACTCTGCTAAAGCCGCTAAAGTTTGGAGATTCCGATTTTCTAAAAGTTGGCGACACAGTATACATCATAGGAAGCTTATATGGCCTACCATGGACGCTTAGCATAGGGTACATCCATACCTATCCAGAAAAAATTCTGCAAATGGAGATTCAAAATGGAAGTGAAAGAGGAAACATAACTCTTATCGATATAATAAATTTTCATGCACCTATTAGTCCAGAAAGTTCAGGCGGGCCTCTACTCGATGGCCAAGGTAGATTAGTTGGAATAATAGTAATCAAAAATGGAATGCAACAAATTGGTTATGCCATTCCTTCAAGGCTTATAGAGAAAATAATTTCGGAATTAATTAGAAATCATGAGTACGATCATGCTTGGATAGGAATAGAAGGAAAAAACATGAATCAAACATTAGCAGAACAAATAAGTGTAAACTTTACAACGGGCTTCTTAATAACAAAAGTTTTACCTAAAAGCCCAGCCGAAACTTCAGGTTTAAAAAGTGGCGATATAATTATCAAGATTGATGATATTCTTGTTACGGATGAATCAGAAATCATTTACTATCTGGAAAAATACAAAAGACCGTATGATACTGTGGAGCTTGTTATATGTAGGAATGGCACGGTTTTGGATGAACCAATTTTCTTGAGATTGGGTAGAAAACCTTTTCCAACGCTAGGTTTGTAGAGTTTTTCGTCTGTCAACTATGTTGTAGATAGCTGGGCCTGTCCCAATTAGGGTTACTGGAATTTCTAATTCTTTTTCAATTTTATTTATGAATTTCTTGGCTTTCTCAGATAATTTGTCGTATTCTGTGACGCCTTTACACTCTGGGAATAATATATCAATTTTTGTTAAAGCAGCTTGGGTCGCCCCATTAACCATTACTGCTCTTCTTGCTAATTGATAATTAAAGGGAGCTGCTCTTCTTTCCCTTCCAGTTCCAGAAATTTCAAACCAGCCCCTTCGTATTACTTCTTCTCTTGGGAGTTCATTTGGTAAGGGTCCTGTGCCAACTCTGGTTACGTAAGCCTTGAAAACTATTAGAACTTCGTCAACTCTTGTTGGTCCTACACCTGCTTCAGAGCATATTGCTGAAGCAGTTGTGTCTCTGCTGGTGACATAAGGATAGGTTCCGTAGTAGAGGGAAAGATAGAAGCCTTGTACTCCTTCAAGCAGCACATTTTTGCCTTGTTCGATTGCTTTGTTTACTTCTTCTGCTACATCCGTTAGATAAGGCTTTAATAAGTCTACTTCACGTGCCAGTTTGGCTGTTCTCTTTACTCTTTCTTCTATTGCTGGTCCAACTCCCCAGCCGGTTGTTCCTAATCCTCGTAAATGAGCATTTGTTCGGTCTTGAATTGTATGTTTTTCTTCAATTATTGAGCATTGATTATCTACTCCAATCCTACCTTTCACTCCAGTTTCTTCTATTTCTTTCAAAAGTTGAGGAACATGTAAGTTTGCGCCCGCCCCGAGAAGCAGTCGGCATTTCTCATTAACAAAACCTGAAGGAACCATGTGGAGTTTGAAAACTTTGCCCTTAAAGTGAACGGTATGAGCGGCATTCACAGAGCCGGTTCTAACACAAAAGTCCACATTGTCTCTTAAAGCAAGATAACAAACTATTTTTCCCTTTCCCTCATCTCCCCAGAAGCCACCTACAACAACTGTGCAGGGCATTTTGTCACCACTCAAAATTATACACTAACATTTAAAAGAATTTTTTAAATATGCATGTTAAAAACTTAAATTTTACAATAAATATGTAAAATATACAAAGAAAAAGGGAGAAAATTAGCTCTTCTTCCTAATTTTAGTTTTCACTGCTGCAATTCCCAGTAGCGTAGAGATAAGCAGTGTCAACGTTACCAGACTTATTAGCTCAGGAACCATGTTTGGAGCTACAATTTTGAGTTCCAGTAACGCGCCGTCTGCCGGGTATTTGATATAGATGTATGTATAGTTGTCGTTAAGCGTAATTGTGTAGTTTTCTGGGTCTTCTGTGAGGAGCACTCCACCTCTGTAAATTTTCCATGTGCCATTGTCCCACATGAAGTCTGTTGGAATGCTGAAGTTACAGAAGCCTGTTCCGTAGGGACCGCGAACTTCGAAAGTACATGAGTTTTCAGCTGTGCTTACTTTCTTGTAGAACACTGAAGTATTGCTAAAGGTTTCTACTTCGTAGACTTCTTCTCCAACGGTGATTTCGTGTGTGTGTCTGCCCCAAAGGCTAGTATTATTTAAGTTTAGGCTTATTTCCATTTCCATCCAGTCGCCGCTGGTAGTATTCTCTTCGTAATGGTAAATCCATGCATCTAAGAGGATTCCTGTTGCTCTATCCCACTTTGCGGTCATGTTTTGTGTATATTCTATGTCTCCTTTTGTTTTAGTCCAGTTGAAGTCCACTATACAGACGATTCTGTCTATTTCTAGGAATTTTTCTTTCTTAGTTTCATTTATTGTTGCTGTGATTTCTGGCATTCCATAAATTAAGCCGTGGATTGGGTCGGTTGCGTTTAGTTTGCTTCCGATGAGCCACATTGGGAAGGTGCCGTTTCCAGTTCCGTCGTAAACATTTATTTCGAGAATGTTCCATTGTTTGGTTCCGTTTTCAAATTCAAGGGTTTGGTTTATAAGCACCGTGCCCTCGGTGATGTTTACTTCTTGGACTGTATTTGTTATCGAAATTGTTTTGTTAAGTGCCATGAAGTAGTTTAGAAGCGGATCTGTGAAGTTTTCAGTTTTATTGAAGAACACTTTAGTAACAGTGTATTTTGCCCAATCTTTTTCGTCGAAAACGCCTATTCCAGGCATTTTTTCCCAAACGTTTGTACTAATGGCTTTCATAGTTAGGGTTCCCTCATAGTATTCTGTGTCGGTGGTATTTTTGGCGGATATTTCAAGGTGGAACTCTAGGATTGCCCCCGTGAGTTGATCCCATGTGAAGCTTAAAGTTTCAGTATAATTAAGGGCGCCTTCAGTTTCATTCTTGTCGTAGGTGCACATTACTACTTTTCTATATGCCCCGCAGTAAAGTTGGGTTTCCACAGAAGTTACATTTATGTCTTTATACTCAGTTGAATTGTAGATTGAATCGCCTACTGTTAGGTTTGCGGCTACAAACATCTCGAAGGGGATATCTGTAGAGTTACTTCCATCGGTGACATTTATCCAGTATGTTTTTGTTAGCGTTGGGTAGGTAACATTAAAGGTTACGTTTGAGTCTGTGACATCTATAATTTCGATTTTTACTGTGCTTGAATTTGATTTTGCAAGATCTTGGAGTCTACTTGGGAAGTTTTCGGCTGTTAAGTTTCCATCTAAGGTTACTTTATATTCGAACTGGTTGTTTGTTTCAACTCCTGGAAGGTTTTGAGCTGTTAGGCTTCTTAGGGCTATGAAGGCTACTAGTGCTGTTAATAGGAGCCCTGTTAGGAGCATCGTTTTCTTTTTCATTTTTACCCAACCTATTGATATAACTACTTAGTTAATTGTTTTTTAAGTTTTGCCATAGAATTTATTTTAGTGGAATGTGAAAATTTGGGTGAGGAATGATGTTTTTATGATAGAATCTTACAGTTTCGGAAGGGTAGTTATAGATGGTAAGGTGTATTCTTCTGATGTTATTGTTTTTCCAGATAGGGTGAAAGTTGGTTGGTGGAGAAGGGAAGGTCATAGGCTTCATATTGAAGATTTAAATGATGTGGTTGCTGTAAAACCGGAAGTGCTTGTTGTTGGTACTGGTTATGTAGGTTTGATGAGGGTGCCTGATGAAGTCAGAGTTTTTCTTGAGGAGCAAGGGATAAAGCTTATTGTTGAGCGTACGAGGAAGGCTTGTGAAATTTTTAATGATTTGTTGAAAAGCGGTAAGAAAGTTGTTGCGGCTTTGCATTTAACTTGTTAGGGTAAATTTTAAGTCTGGAATGGAAGTTAATAGGTTTCTACGAGGTTTGATGTTAAATGGCTGGCAGATTACTACATGAGATTGAAGGTGAAGTTACAGAGCTTTTAAGCAAATTAATAAGAATTAATACTTCGAATCCTCCTGGGAACGAGGTTAAAGCGGCTGAGTTTTTGGCTGATGAGTTGGGGAAGGAAGGGTTTGAATGTGAGATTTTGGAGTCTGAATCTGGTAGGGGGAGTATTATAACGAGGATTTCTGGAAGTGGTGGTAAACCTAGTTTGTTGTTGCTTTCTCATTTGGATGTTGTTCCGGCTGTTGCTGGTGAGTGGAGTGTTCCGCCTTTTTCTGGTTTGGTTAAGGATGGTTTTGTTTGGGGACGTGGAGCAGTAGACTGTAAGAATTTGGTTGCTGCTGAGGTTATGGTTATGAAGCTTTTGAAGCGGAATAATATTAGGCTTAAAGGCGATTTGATTTTTGCTGCGACTGCGGATGAGGAAAAAGGTGGAAGGTATGGTGTTGGTTGGCTTGTGAAGAATCATTTGGATAAGATAAAGGCTGAGTATGTCATTAATGAGGGTGGAGGTTTTTCGATTCCAATTGGTGGAAGGCATGTTTTTACTGTGCAGACTTCTGAAAAGGGGGTTATGTGGTTGAAGGTTAGGGCTAGGGGAAAGCCTGGTCATGGTTCTATTCCTGGAGCAGCTGATAATGCTGTTTTGCGTATGGCAAAGGTTGCGCATGTTCTTGGTGATTATCGTTCAAGGATTAGGGTTACTCCGACTGTTAGGATGTTTATTGAGGGATTGGCTAAGGAGCGTGGGCCTACTTGGCAGTTGCTTTCTCGTTTGTTGATGAATCCTTTGTTGGCTGATAAGATTCTTGATGAAATGGCTAAGTCTGATCTTGCGTCTGCTGAGTTGTTGAGGGCTATGTTGCGTAATACTATTGCGCCTACTGTTTTTCATGGTGGAATAAAGGAGAATATTATTCCTTCTGAGTGTGAAGCTGTTTTTGATTGTCGAGTTTTGCCTGGGGAGGATAGGAAATCTTTGTTGAATGAGATTAGGAATGTTTTGGTTAAGGCTAGGGTTGAGCTTGAAAAATTGGAGTTTAGTTTTCTTCAAGCTGAAGAGCCTTCTGAGTCTCCGATGAATACGCCTTTGTATAGATATATTGAGAATGTGTTGCAGAGTTTTGAGCCTAATTGTAGAGTGGTGCCTTTCATGATGACTGGAGGAACTGACTCGCGGTTTTTGCGTAGAGTGGGCTGTGTCTGTTATGGTTTCTGTCCCCTAAAGGTTGATGTTCCCTTGCCTGAATTTTTGAGTATGGCGCATGGCATTGATGAACGGATTTCCATTAAGAATCTTGTTTTTAGCGTTAGTGTTCTTTACGAGTTGGTTAAAGGTTTTTTGGCTTAGGAAAAGGAGAAGGGGCGAGGCGGGAAAGTAGGATTAGGAGGGAACGTTCTTTTATTTTTGGAATCGGAGTTTACTTTATGTTTTCATTTACATGTATGTAGCTTTTTTCTTCGATGCGTTTCGAAGCGTGATTGAGAAGTTCTTCAAATTGAGTATTATTTAAAACGTGTTTGGCTCGGTAAAGGATTTCAAGGCAGATTTCTTTGAAAACTAGGTCGGCGCAACCGAGCTTTGCATCGTCAATAAGTTCCTTGCATGCTTTAAGGATTGTTTCACTCAACTTTCCCGCCTCGCAAGAAGTAGGTAAACGTAAGTGAAGCATTAAAACTTATGACGTCAAAATACAGATTCTAAATAAGTTTATTTCTTCCCTCTCCGAATGAAAAACTCATTAGTTTGGAAATAGCCTAGGCGGAAGGTTCGACCCCACTGCTATCGGGGTAGAACTAAGACATGCAAGTCGTATGCTTAGAATATCATACAAACGCAAAACGGCATTCATCAACTTCGATTCTACATCAAGCTTAATTTCAACAACATAACTACCCCATCCTACAACAACAAATCAGGAATCAAACGCCTAACAAAACTGACAAAATAGCCAAGATTTAATTAGAATCCATGATATGTTCTTTCTCACCGCTCAGATAGGGATAAAAATATTCAAACGTCAATTGAAGCAGTTCATTCAGCTTTGGACAAAGAGGATCTTCAAGCCTACGTCCAGCGAGTATTGTGTGAAAACCACAAGCTCCTCCGCATATCAGTGCGTTTTCACATTCTCTACATTTCGGTATATCAAAAACGGTTCTTCTCCATAGCTTCATCTTCTTTTCATTCACTCTCAGTTCTGGGTGAAATCTGCCAATGACGAACTCGTCTCTTCCAACTCCATCTAAACAAGCATATAACTTGCCATATAAATCCAAGCAATAGGTAGTAGTATTCGCGCCACAGTAAGTAAAACGAGGAAATACTGCCTCCTTAGTCCTTAAAACCTTAATCACTATTTCTGCAGGTTTCCACGCCGCTAGTCTAAACGCCCTAAGTTCGGGATGTTTCTCTCGAAGCAGAAAAACTTCTCTTAGGACTTCAGCGTCCTCAGCAGTAAACTGATAGTTTCGGCATCCATATTCGTAGACAAGTCCTATATGAATCGAAAAATTCCCTTTCTTTAACCAGCCCTTTTTAGTTACAAAATTTGCGAGTGCGGGCAAGTAATTGATGTTCTGCTTATCTACATTCACTCTTATATCAATCTTTATCCCTTTCTCAAGAGCATCATCTATTCCCTTGATGATTCTATCAAAGGTTCCTTTACCATTAGGAAATATTCTTCTTTTATCATGGATTTCTTTCGGCCCGTCTAAAGTCACTTGAACACGCCCTATATCATATTTTTCGAGCATTTCGTTGAAATGTAATAGGTCCACACCATTAGTCACAATATCTGCAATAACATAATCATGCTCTGAAGAATAGTCGAGTATTTTTGATATAACCGAGGCCTGCTTCTCTCTCCATATAAGTGGCTCTCCACCAAATAACACGATATGCGGCTTTTTGGAGTGGTTTTTTGATAGGATCTCAATAGTATTGAAGACTTTTTCGAGCATCTTGTCGCTTATAACGTCACTTTTTCGCTCTAAGTCTCTTTCAAAGCAATAGATGCAAGCAAGGTTACAGAAATAGGTAGGAACTATGGCAAAATAGGGGGGAGCTGATTTAATCTGTTGGATCCATTTGTCAAATTTTTTCTTTAAAAAGTTTTCTTCGGCCTTTTTATTCTGGAAGATGTAGGCTCTGTCGATTAAGTACTCTAGTAAGTCTCCTTCGTATTTTTCTCCTTTTGAGATCTTGTTAAGAATTTCTATGACACTTTCATCCGCAATGTCTATGTGTCCTGAGAGGGTATTGAAGAGTATGTAACGGTTTGGCCGTATTTTGAACGTTTTTACATATTTGCTCTTGTACATTTTTTGATCACAATAAAAAGAGGGAGGAGGTTACAGGTTTTATTTTGGAGAGGCGTAAGGAGAGCATACATAACTACAAAGTGGTTCTGCCCCAGACCCACCTACACTCTTAGTTGTCACAGGTTTTATCATATTATTCACCTTTCCTTACTTATACTGCGATTTATATTTAAAATTTTCGTAATAGTTATAAAGAAATGATTTTGTACTAAGGTTATGAAAGGTTGATCATTAAATGAACATTTACATCGGTCTCGAATTGGGTGGAAAAAACGTTAAAATAGCGGTTGCTGAGAGAATTAACAAGAAGGTGAACTTTATTCTAGCTGATCAGTTAAGTGTTTCCACTCTACATGAGTCAGCCTATGATGTAAATTTGCTTCTACAGAGAAAGGTAGGAATAGAGAAGCTTAAATATACAGAAGCAGTTTTGGTATCAAGTTCGGCAACGGTAGCTTACGGCTCACTTTTAGATGGGTTACGCGAAGTAGATATGATGGTAAAGGGGATCATTAAGGATTTTTCAAGAGATTCATCGGTTCTATTTATTTCGCGTGATGGAAAGTTCCATGACATAAAGACAATTGATAGTGAGACTCAAGAAAATCCTAGGGCGATATATAAATATATAGATGCCTATTGGTATGCTCCTGCTAAGATGGCGGGAAAATTTTTCAAAATCAAAGATTTTGTTTATGTAGATATGGGGTCATCATCAATGTCTATCATCCCTATGGTTAATGAAATTCCTGTAATAGATCCTTTGGAAAATAGGCTGATTTCAGGGAAACTTATTCCGATAGGAGTACAATATACTCCCTTAATTTATCTCTCAAATGAAGTGAACTTAAAAGGAAGGAAGTTTAAAGCATTCCCTTATATCCGGGCATTTACCTCGGATATGTTAGCTGTGAGAGATAACGCTGATGAAAGGATAAAAAGGCGGGCACTTTGGGCGTTGGCAAGGACAATTGCCGAGGATGTTTCCTTTATTGAAGAGGGCACATTGGAAGAGCTGGCTTGTTTCTTTTATAGATGTATGAAGAAAATTATAGAGGATGGAGTGAGGGATATCGTAAGTAACTTTTTCACAGACAGAAATGTCCCTCTAGTGATCACTGGTACTGGAAGCAATCTGCTTCATGAGGTGCTTCAGAATGATTACCAGTGTTATCACATGAATATGGAGAATACGCATGGTAGTTTGGGTTTGTTATACTATTTTCTAGAGGATGTATGTAAATACAATATAGAAGAAGGTTTTGAATGTGTTAAGCAAAGTGCTAAATAAAATGATAGAGGAATTTGATTCCGTAATCATTCAAACTGAAGGACTTACTAAGATTTACGAAGGGAAGGTTAAAGCAAACCTAGATATAAATCTCAAAGTGTATAAAGGAGAAATATTTGGTATTGTAGGACCGAATGGCGCTGGTAAAACAACCTTGATAAGGCAACTGACGGGGGAATTGATGCCGACGAGCGGTAAAATAAGGATAAATGGAATAGATGTTATAGAAAATCCAGATGAAATTAAAAAGATAGCAGGAGTTTGTCCTCAAGAGGCCTCTCTATTTAACTATCTTACTGTGTGGGAACATCTCTACTATTTTGCAAGACTTAGGGGTCTTCGAAAGGAAGAAGCCAAGAAGAGGGTAGAGGAGGTCATCAACAACTTGAACCTAATGTCATATAAAAATAGACTTGTGGGAATGCTCTCTGGAGGTCTCAAAAGAAAAGTGTTTGTTGCACTGTCAATCCTAGGCAATCCTTTCATATTATTCCTTGATGAGCCAACTACGGGGCTTGATCCTCAATCGAGAAGGGAAGTCTGGGATATCATAAGGAATATGAGAAACGAACATGGAACGACTATAATCTTAACAACCCATTACATGGAGGAGGCCGAACAACTTTGTGACAAGGTAGCAATTATCAAGGATGGAAGAATAGTCAAGCAGGGATCTCTTGAAAAACTTCGAGGTGAACTTAAATATGACCTAAAAATAAGAGTGCCTTCACAAACTTTTCGAAAGATTTCCTATAAGCTATCCCATATAAACCATAAGTTGATTAGACATAGAAATCACGTGGATATTCTTCTTGATAAAAAGAATGCAAGTGCTGCAGGGCTTGTAGAAGATATTCTTATGTCTCTTCAAAAAGACGTGGTTTTAACTCAACCGTCACTTGAAGACATCTATCTTGAGGTGATAGGATATGAGGAAAACACTGAGTGATGCTTTCTTTATATCGAAAATACGGCTATTGACTATCCGAAGACATTTAGTTTCATATCTTGTTGTTGCTTTATTAACACCTTTGGGAATAACTCTCATCATATCATTTGCTGCGGGAATCACAGAGTATGCTAAAGTCAATTATATTATTGGGACAATAGTCTTTTCTTTGTCGTTATCTGGCATAAACGGATTGGGTCAAGACATTGCCCAGGACAAGTTAATGGGGACGTTAAAATGGTTTATAACGATGCCGATACATCCTATTTCCTACGTGATTGGCTTACTAACTCCTCACGTAATTGCTGGTTTTGCTAATTCTCTTTTGATAATGTTCATCGGAAAGTATGTCTGGGGAGCCCCTATTCACATCTCTCTGGTAGTAATACCTATTTTTATTTTATCTATCCTCTCTATGCTTGGTGTGGGGGCTGTCATAGGTAGCTACTCAAAGGTTCCTGCACAGGCTTACGGCTTAACTAATTTGTTGTCATTTTTGATAATCCTTTTTTCACCAGTTTATTACCCAATAGAAGCTCTCTTTCCTCCCTTGCGTTTTTTTGCTTATATTCTACCCACAACATATGCTGCTCAAGCATTAAGGTACAGCTTTAAAGGCTTAACAATGGACGCTTTGAGAGATATCACGATACTTGGAGCGATGGCGGCTTTACTCCTTATAATAGGTCTTTCTAAGATCAAATGGAGAGAGACATAATATGTTCTTCATAAACGCCCGACTTTTCTTACACTAGCTTTATTAAAGTTAAGATAGTAATACTTATATGTAGAAAACCGTCTTCGAATTATCTTGGTAGAGGATCTAAATTTAACATACCCCGCGGTTCACGGCGGCGGCGTCAACCCGACGTAAAAGGCGTTTAACGCCCTTGGATGAAGGAGCTGGCCTCCAGCCGCGGGGACAAATATGAAGACCTAAGTTCACGCTTAGGTCCGATGTGGGCTTGGCTGATTGGTCTCCTCCTAAATTCCAGTTGGCCTTGCGGTCGTCAAGGCCTAGGCGGAAGGCCGTACTCGTCTCCACCACAACTCCGGTTGATCCTGCCGGACCCCACTGCTATCGGGGTGGGACTAAGACATGCAAGTCGTACGCCTCCCAGCCGCCGG
>JAOZNA010000032.1 GCA_029934005.1 Candidatus Bathyarchaeota archaeon | reverse complement strand
ACCAAAAAGTTCAGTAACAGAAATTGTTACTCCTAGAATTTACTCTCAAGCTTTCAAATAATCATCAAGGAATGATATTATAAGTATTTTAGGTATAACTTCACTTTCTAATGGGAGGGAGTAGATTATAGAGCGCGTTGGAATACTTGTTGTTTCCTATGGAGCACGAGCCGTTGCTATGGTTGACGCCTTCAAAAGAAGCAGAAAATATGACGTGAAACTTTTCATAGCTGACAAGCAAGGGAACCCGTTTAATCTTAAAATGGCAGAATCCCACGCGGTGATACCAGATTTGGATGTTGAAAAAATATATGAATTTGCAAAAAAACATAAGGAAGAAATTGATTTTGGAATAGTTGGTCCGGAAAAACCCATAATTAACGGTTTGAGGGATATCATCGAAAACAAGCTTGAAATACCGATGATTTGTCCAGTGAAGGAATATGCAATTGAGGGAAGTAAGGTTGCCCAGAGAAGGCTGTTCCAAGAGGTTGTGCCTGAAGTTAATCCACGCTTCAAAGTTTTCGATCCAAAAGACTATGACGATATGGAACCTCTTAAGCGAGAAGTTTACGCTTGGCTTGACGAACTTAACAATCAAGTTGCTGTTAAACCTGACAAGCCAGCGGCTGGAAAAGGTGTGGGAGTTTGGGGAGACCACTTCACTACACGGGAAGAATTGTTCCAGCATTTCCTAGCAAATTTTGAGCATGGACCAGTAATTATTGAGGAGAAGCTTGAAGGAGAAGAATCAAGCTTTCAAGCTTTTTGCGATGGAAAACATCTTGTGGCATTACCTGAAACACGAGATTACAAAAGGGCTTTTGAAGGAGATAAGGGACCAAATACTGGTGGAATGGGCGCTTACAAAGATAAAGAAGACATATTACCCTTTATGACGCATGCGGACAAGGAAAGGGAAAAGGAAATTGTAAACAAAATTTTTAGGCATTTATGCAAAAATGGAGAAAATAACGGCTTGAGAGGAATGCCCTTCTATGTGGCTTTTATACACACAAAGGAAGGCCCAAAAATCCTAGAAAATAACAGTAGACCAGGAGACCCAGAAATCATAAATATTCTCCCATTATTGAAAGATGACTTCGTGGATGTTTGCTTCAAAATTTTAGATGGGACTCTCACTAATATAGCGCTGGAGAAGAAGGCGTCTGTTGTCATTTACAAGGTTCCGCCAAACTATGGTGGTTTCTCAACTACGTTTCCAGAGAAGGTGAAAACAGAAGAAGTTGGAAAACCAGTTGATTTGAGCCAAGCCTATAAATTAAGTGAAAAATACGGTGAGAATATTCATGTTTATCCTGCATCTATGGAGCAGCGAAACGGTGAGGTTTACGCTTTGCGTTCCAGAGCCGTTTGCGTGGTTGGAATAGCGGATACAATAGAGACAGCGAGGAAAATTTCGCTTGAAGGAATTAATGCAATAAAGGGTGGAGCCCTCTGGTATAGAAAAGACATTGCATTAAGCAACCACATTAGAAGGAGTATAATGCATATGGAGAAGTTGAGGAAAGGTTAATAATGCCCAGCAATAAACGAGCTTTCATTTCCGACTGTGAAGGCCCCATATCTAAGAACGACAATGCCTTTGAGCTTTCATGCCATTTCATTCCAAATGGAGACAAATTTTTCGCTTTGTTAAGCAGATATGACGATGTTTTAGCCGATGTTTTAAAACGTCCAGGGTATAGAGCTGGAAACACCCTTAAGTTTATTCTGCCGTTCCTTAAAGCTTTTGGTGTTACAAACCAGAAAATGCGAAATTTCTCAGCTCAAAACATAATTTTGGTTCCTGGAGCAAAAACCACCCTAAATTTTGTTAGTTCCATCTTTCCCTCTTATATTGTAAGCACCAGCTATGAGCATTATATTGAAGCCTTATGTGACTTTACGGGCTTCCCCTTTGAAAATACATATTGTACGAAGGTTGACATAGACAAATATTCTATAAGCGAAGAGGAAAGACAGCAGCTAATGGAGCTAAGTAAGGAAATAGCTTCAATGCCTATGATAGAAATACCCGAAAAAGCATCCTCAATAGAGGATTTTTCTTCAAGGGACCAGAGAACAATTCAAAGACTTGATGAAATTTTCTGGGATTTAATTCCGAGAATGCGGTGTGGTGCCGTACTGGAAGAGGTTAAGCCTATTGGCGGAGAGGAAAAGGCTTATGCTGTTTGCGAAATTGCTGAAAGGTTGAATATAGACCTAGCCGAAGTTATGTATGTTGGGGATAGCATAACGGATGTTGAGTCTTTTAGGCTTGTTAGGAAAAATAACGGGCTTGCTGTTTCTTTTAATGGAAACGAATATGCTGTCCGAGAGGCAGAGGTTGCTGTGTTAGCTGAGCATACAATAGTTACTTCAATACTTGCAGAAGTCTTCAAAAAACATGGGAAAGAGGGAGTAATTAAGCTTGCGAGTGAATGGAGCCTAAATAACCTAGAAAAATATTCTGTTAGCCAAAATTTAATTGAAGATTTTAAGGAGAAAACTCAAAAATTCTTTATTAAGGTGGAAGTGATAACTGAGGAAAATAGAAAAGAGCTTTCCGAGGAAAGCAAAGTTTTCCGTAAGAAGGTTAGAGGGGAAAAAATAGGTGAGTTGGGTTAAAAGTGGTGTTTAAGGAAAAAATTGAGGATACCTTTGCTGAAGCTTTCGATGGAATTTATTGCAGATTACTCGTTACGGCTGACGACGAAGAAACTTTAAGAAAAGCAGCATCTGACGCAACTGCCACTCCGTCAATTGTTATAGGTCGAACCGAAGGCGGAGTTGAAAAATGGCTAAGTGAAAATGAAACTCCAGACAACCGCAAAGGCGTCATATTACAGTTCTGGGGGGGAATAGACGAGAAAAAACCCCTTGAAGAATCTGTTAAAAAATTTGAAATTGAACTTTCCTATAGAATCAGACAAGACATTTTAGTCAAACCCTTTACCGCAGTTTTCGATGCTTGTGTTGAGGCTATTGGCAAATTGGATATGATGGAGAGGGTTGGACATTGTGGTGATGGTTACGAATGGATTGAGAAACGTTATGGTAGAGAAATTATAGTCGTTCCAATAATGGTTCCAGACTTCCAAATTGAACGCTACTTAGGCTATAACCGTGGAATTATGGGAGCTAATTTTTGGTACATGTGTAAAACTAAAAGGGCTGTTATGGAAGCTGGACGTAAAGCGTTAGAAGCAATAAACAAAATTGAAGGAGTTATTACGCCTTTTGAAATTTGTTCGGCTGGTTCGAAACCAGAAACAAAATTTCCGTGGATAGGACCAACAACAAATCATCCCTATTGTCCCTCATTAAAGGAAAGGTTAGGAGCGGAATCGAAGGTTCCTGAAGGCGTGAATTTTATTCCAGAAATAGTTATTAACGGTGTTTCTTTGGAGGCTGTTAAAGAAGCTATGAGAGTTGGAATAGAATCTGTTTTGGCTTTTGATGACGTCGTTAGGGTTTCTGCTGGAAACTACAGAGGAAAGCTTGGTAAATATAAAATTTATTTGCGTGAGCTGTTTTGAAGAAAACCTTTCATGTAGTAGGATTCGGAGCTTTAAACGTGGATAAGCTTTACAGAGTTAATAAAATAGCTTATGAAGACGAAGAAAGCTTTATAATCGATTTCATGGAAGCTTGCGGAGGGTCAGCAGCCAACACAATAGTTGGACTGGCTAGGCTTGGCTTAAAAACTGGTTTTATCGGTAAAGTCGCCCAAGACCGAGAAGGAAAACTCCTAATAGAAGACTTCAAAAGAGAAGGCGTAGATACATCAATGATAATAGTTACAAAGAGGGGAAGAAGCGGAACAGTAATAGGTTTTGTGGATGAAAAAGGAGAAAGAGCCTTATATGTTGATCCCGGAGTAAACGATGAAATAAGCTTCGAAGAATTAAATATAGATCTCATAAAAAACACAGAGTTTTTACATTTAAGCTCTTTTGTCGGAGACAAAAGCTTTGAAACACAGAAAAAACTTGTGGAAGAAGTAGCGGATGAAGTTAAAGTAAGTTTTGATCCCGGGACCCTTTATGTGAAAAGAGGTTTAGAAGCTTTAAAACCTATCCTAAAAAATAGTTTCCTGCTTCTCCCCAGCGGAGAAGAGTTGAAAATTTTAACTGGAAAATCGGTTAGAGAAGGAGCTAAAGTTTTACTTAGGCTTGGAGCTGAAATTGTAGCTGTTAAGCTTGGAAAGGAAGGATGCTACGTTACTGATGGAAAAGAAGAACATTTTATTAAAGCATACTCCGTAAAGGTTGTTGATACTACTGGCGCTGGAGACGCATTCAACTCTGGGTTTTTATTCGGCTTAGTTAAAAATAAAGACTTGTATGAATGTGGAAAACTTGGAAACTTGATTGCAAGCAGATGCATAACAAAAATGGGTGCAAGAACGGGATTACCTAAACTAGCTGAAATTCAAAAAATCATCTAAAACTTTCTTGTCAGATAATCTATTACTGATTCAAAAATTAGTTTTCCATCAGCATAATTTGGAACTTTCTTTAATCTTGTCCAGTCTGGTAGTTGCCAGCCATAGTAGGCTCTTTCCGGATGAGGCATCAACCCAAGAACTGTCCCAGTCGAGTTACAGATTCCAGCAATGTCATAAAAAGAGCCGTTTGGATTAGCTGGATACTCCCCTTCCGCTGGTTCACCATTTTTATGGCAGTACCTAAGAACAAGCTGGTCATTTTCTAAAAGCCTTTCTAGAAGATTTTTCTCTCTTTCTTTTGGAAAAACAAATCTTCCTTCCGAGTGGGCGACTGGAATACGTAAAACACTTTTTTCTGGAATTTTACTTGTAAACACGCATTTTCCTCTATTCTCGTTTTTAACGTAAACCCATCTGCAATTATAGCCGGGCGGAACATTAGTTGCTAAAGCAGCCTCCGGATACTTGCTTATACCTTCAAATCCAGGCAGTATTCCGGCTTCCACGAGAATTTGGAAGCCGTTACAAATTCCAAGTATAGGCTTTTCCTGATCCATAAATTCTTCAAGGTTTTTTCCAAGCTTTGCTATGAACCATTTCGCCCAGATGGCTCCAGCTCTCACGTAATCGCCAAATGAAAAACCGCCTGGAAAAACTAGCAAATCATAATCAGCTAACTGTTTTCTACCTCTTAAAAGCTCGTTAAAATGGATTATTTCCGCCTTTACGCCTAAATCATCAAAAGCCCGTTTTGTTTCTGCATCGCAGTTGGTTCCACCAACCCTCAAAATACAAACCCTAATAGCTTCTCGTTTCATTCTTTAACCACCCAGAAAGCTTTTCCAGCTCTTCATAAGCTCGTCTAGGGAAGTTTCTACAACAACATTTTCGTTCAAGCCATAAATACAGAAACTTGATGTTTTTACAACTTTTCCAATTAAACCGTGTGGAATTCCATGCATAAAACGTTCAAAATCTTCTTTGCAATTATCATCGACTTCAACAAGAAATCTGCTGTTTGATTCAGAAAACAAAACAAAATCGTTCCTTTCAATTTTTTCTGCCAAAGGAACACGACTTAAATGAATTTCTATTCCGTAACCGCCAGAAAAAGCCATTTCAGCCAATGCTACTCCAAGTCCACCATCGGATAAATCGTGACAAGACCTAATCAAACCAGCGTCAATAGCTTCAACCAGTCTGTCCATCAGATTCTTTGCTTTTTCAACTCGAACTTTAGGAACATCGTTTCCAACAAATCCTTTCAACTTATAATATTCAGATCCCCCAAGCTCAGCGTAGGTCTCGCCTAAAACATAGATTAAGTTGCCGGGAGCCTTCACGTCAAGCGTAACAGCCTTTCTAATATCTGGAATTATTCCAACAGCCGTAATCAAAAGAGTTGGATTAACGGGCCCTAAAGGCGATTCATTGTAGAGGCTATCCTTTCCAGAAATGAACGGGGTGCCAAAACCTTTTGCAATCTCGTAGCATGCTTGACAAGCTCTAACTAAACTTCCCATTCTATCAGGCTTTTCAGGATTCCCCCAAGTAAAATTGTCGAGTAAGGCGATTCTTCTTCCACCAACAGCCACGTTATTCCTTAAAGCCTCATCTATTGCTGAAGCAGCCATCCAGTAGGGATCAATCTTTCCATAGTTCGGATTTATTCCGCATGATATGACCAAGCCTTTCCATGAATGATTTAGGGGTTTTAGCACTGCTGCATCGCTTGGTCCAGCATTTTCACCATGTAAGGGCTTTATCACGGTGTTCCCTTTAACTTCATGGTCGTATGTGCGGATCACTGATTCTCTACTTGCGATGTTTGGTGAGGAAAGTAGGCGTAGAAGCTCCTTGGTTAAATCTTTTGGCTCTGGAAAGTTCGGCTTCTCAAATTTCGGTGGAATCCACTCCACTTTCCTAACTGTCTTAGGGGGCTGAAACAAAAATGGAATGTCAAGTTCGGCAACTAAATAACCCATATAATGAATTCGCAGAATCCCGTCGCTTGTGAATTCTCCTATCGGAGTTGCTTCAACATCCTCACTTTCAAAAATCTCCAAAACCTTCTCCAAGTTCTTTTTAGGCACAACAAGCAACATTCTTTCCTGAGATTCCGAAACATAAATTTCCCAAGGTGCCATGTCCGCATACTTAAGCGGAACCTTTTCAAGCTCTACATGGGCACCGAGACCGAAACGGTTAGCCATTTCACCTATTGCGCTTGAGAGCCCTCCTCCGCCCAAATCGGTTATTGCAGAACCAAGCTTTAAATCTCTAACCCGAATAATTGCACGTTTAAGCTTTTCCTCCTCTATTGGATTTGCAATTTGAACAGCTGGTCTGGAAATTTCCTCGGATTCCTCAGTTAGCTCGGCTGAAGCAAAAGTGACGCCGTGAATTCCGTCTCTACCAGTTCTGCCACCAACAACAAGAATTATGTCTCCATCTCTAACACGTCTAACATATTTGTCTCGTGGAAGCAAACCAATACAGCCACAATAAACAACAACATTTCCAACATAACCCTCATCAAAACAAATCGCGCCATTAACAGTTGGAATTCCCATGTTATTACCATAATGCCCTATCCCAGCCACAACACCCCTAAAAAGATATTTCGGATGCTTTATTCCAGCTGGTAAAAGTTCATAAGGATAATCCAACGGTCCGAAACATAACACATCAGTACATGCGATTGGATCTGCCCAAACTCCAAGGATGTCACGTATTACCCCGCCAACACCAGTAGCAGCACCTCCGAAAGGTTCTATTGCAGACGGATGATTATGAGTTTCAACCTTAACAGCAACGGCGTAGTTGTCTTCAAAGTCTATTATGCCCGCATTGTCTTCAAAAACTGAAATGCACCAAGGTGGATTAAGCTCTGCTGTAACCTTGAAAATGTAGGTTTTAAACAAGCTTTCAATTTTCCCTTCCGAAGTGACTATTTCTCCCTTGAATGTTTTATGAAAACAGTGCTCTGACCATGTTTGACCTATTGTTTGAAGCTCAACATCTGTTGGATTTCTTCCCTTACTCTTGAAATATCCTTGAATTGCCAGCATCTCTTCTAAGTTTAGACCTACTCCCAGTTCTCTGCTTATCTGGAGAAGTTGCTGTTTGTCAGCCTCTAGAATATTTATTTCAAAAAGCTGAAACGGAACATTCCGTTTGATGTAGAGCTTCATTCAATCTCCTCAACTTCAAATTTATAATCATCCTTAGTAGGATTAGCCAATAACCGCCTACACATCTCATCAACCATTTCCTCGGCTTCAGTCTTGGAAGATGCCTCAAAAAACACCGTATAAACCTTGCTAACTCCAACATTCTTCACTGGGTAATTAAGCTCACGCAACGCCCTGGCAGTTGTCTCTCCTTCCGGGTCTGAATGCCCCGGCTTCAAACTTACTTCGACTCTGGCTTTAAATCTCATACCTTGTAATTGTTTAAATAAAAATTTAAAGTTTATTGAAATAAATTTTAAACAAAAATGTAAAAGATACCTCTTTTTCTCAAAACTTAGATTAATCCTTTAACACCAATTTTCTCCCCTTATAAAAAGCAACTATTTTCTCCCCTTTAACAACTCGCCCAATAGGCTCAGCTTCAACACCAGCCCTAACCAAAATATCAACCGCTGCGTCCGCATTCTCTTTTTGTACGATTACCGCAAATCCCCATCCCATATTGAATGTTTTCACCATCTCCTCATCCGTAATAACTCCTTTAACTTCTCTGGCTGTTCTCTGAATAAGTTCAAAAATCGGTTGAGGCTTAAAATTATCAAATTCAAACCCTGCTCCCCTAGAAAATTTCATCAAATTTTCAAACTTCAAATAGGCATCACCTGTTATGTGAACTGCTGCTTTAACATCAACTTCCCTAGTAAGTCTAAGAAAAGGCTTAACATAAATTCGCGTAGGCTCCAACACTTCATACACAAGTTCCCGATCTAACCCGTCTGGTATATCAAACGGATCATACTTACCACCCCATTGTTTAAACAATACTTTCCTTGCAAGCGTTACACCATTGCTGTGAATTCCAGAGCTACGCAAACCAATGATAACGTCTCCAGCTTTCAGATTATCGCCGTAAATTACCTTTCCTTTGGACACTTCGCCAACACATGCAACTACCATGTCAAAGCCTTTTCCAAACGCTAATCCTTTAATCACCTCAGCCATATCACCTATTTCCCCACCTAAAACCACACATTCGGCTTCTACCGCCCCCTTAGCTATGCCTTCAATCCATTCCCTAACGAGTTTTGGGTCTGAAACATGCGCATGTATATTATCCGCTAAAGCTAACGGTTTAGCTCCAGACCTAATAACATCATTTACTGCCATAGCCACTCCGTCTATGCCTATAGTGTCATATTTATCGGCAAGCTGAGCGACCAAAACCTTTGTGCCAACACCTTCAATAACAAGATCTAGATAACGATCATGACCTATTGGAAAAATATTCCCATAGGGAAGGTGAATGACATTTCCATAAATGCTAAACTTGTAAGTTCGTTTTAAAAGTTCTAAAGCCCTTTTAGATTCAGCCCTTAATTCGCGGTCTACACCAGCCTTTGAATAAGTGAACTCCTCACCCATTTTACAATTACCCGAAATAGAATTGCCTAAATAATATTTATTTTATATCACTCACACAACTAATCAAAACGAGCCATGGCTTTTTCCCTTGAACTACGAAAAACTATTTGCCTCCTATCTTCAACGATTTGATCCATAACCTTATCTACAAATTCCTCCTTAGAGAAAACCCTTCCGACATCATGTAGAAAACCTCCAGTAATTGTTACGATTTGTTTCGTAACTATGTTTCCATAGCTCTCTCTTCCAATTATATGCGGATTTGTATTGATTACAACCATGTGAATTTTATCCTTTTTTACCAACTTAGCAACTGAGAAAACATCGCGCATAGCTAAATCCTCAAATTCTCTAACGGCAATTCTAGCCTCATCAAACGTTCTGACTTCACCATATTCAAGGCTTCTCTTCAAAGGAACATTCGCACATCCATCTGTAACCAAAACCATGACGGGAATACTTGATGGGTTTCTTCTTTTAGATTCTTTAAGGACCTCCCATGCCTTCAACATTCCAGCTGCAAGTGGAGTAAAACCGCTTACCTTGAGATTAAGAAGCTTATTGGCTACAACCCTAAGGTTTCGAATTGGATGCTGAACAACCATAGCACCAGTATCCTTCAATGCAACTATTCCAACAAGGTCTCTGTTACGATAGGCATCTCTATGAAGCTTTAAAATCGCTTCCTTAACAGCCTCCATATTGAACAACATTGAGCCACTTAAGTCGATTACAAATACCATAGTTACAGGTGCTCTACAAATTCTCATCTTTTCTCGAACATCATCTGGTAAGATGCTAATTGAAACATTTGCAGGTTTTTTTCTAACTTTCTGCTTTTTAGAGGCAGCCCGAATAGTTGCTGGTAAATGTACATCACGTGGTTTTTCTTTCGGTATGCGCCAACCATAGATTCGACCCTTATGCAATGTTGTGAGAGAATGAACCCTTCTGCCAACCCATCTGCTTAAAGATTTTCCAGTACTTTTGATTTTTAATTTTAATCCAAATTTTTTCAAAGCTGATTCTTTTAACTTTGAAAGCAAAGGTTTACCGCTTTCCATTTGAATACCTTCCCGAGCCACCATCCTAACGACTGGTAAAACTTTCAATTTCTTTTTTCCATAGGTTACTTTTTCACTTTTTTCGGATTCTCCTTTTAAAACTCCATCACTCTTTAAAACGCTCTGATCTGTCCAAGGAACCCCTTTAGGGGCCCTTTTTGCCTTTTTTGCGAATCCAAATAGACCTCCAAAAATTCGAGAAATAAAGAAATAAAATTTTATCAAATATTTGACAAACTTAAATTTAGTCAGTCTTTCTACCGTTTTTTGTTGTTTTTCTGAAGCTTCACCTCTTACCCAAAAAAATGAACGCCCAGAAACTTTATCCTTTTTAGGTAATTTGCTTTTTCCACGTCTACTTCCTTCTCTTTCAATAAATGCTTGAACCTCTTTAACCTTTGCTAGAAAT
The DNA here is from genome assembly GCA_029934005.1 of Candidatus Bathyarchaeota archaeon. GTDB lineage: Archaea > Thermoproteota > Bathyarchaeia > Bathyarchaeales > WUQV01 > JAOZNA01. The sequence continues at coordinate 5,243 of JAOZNA010000032.1, read as the reverse complement.
GTTTCCTTTATTTCTTCAGGAGTTGCTGGTTCAAGGAAACCTCCCTCTCTTGTACGATGTTCAAGAGCGAGTTCAGCTGCTACCAAAACATCTTCTAATGTTACTTGTGTTCTGTTTTCAAGTGCTGCCAATGTGCATGCCGCCTTACTTATTACTATGTCTGGTCTCACACCATCAACTTTCAATTCTATGCATGCCTTACAAATTGCTTCAAGCATCGATTCTGGAAGGGAAACTTTGGGAAGTATTTCTCTCGCTTGAATTATTCTCTTTTTAAGCTCTTCTTGATGTTGCTCAAATTTCTTTAAAAATTCCTCAGGATTTTTTTCGAATTCTATGTTCCTTCTAACAATTTCCATTCTATCTTCTACTGAATATATGTTAGTAACCGTTACGGACAACGGGAATCTGTCTAAAAGTTGAGGTCTCAGCTCTCCTTCTTCCGGGTTCATCGTTCCAATAAAAATGAAGCGTGAAGGATGCCTTACCGAAATGCCTTCCCTTTCAACAACATTCCAGCCAGTTGCAGCCGCATCCAATAGGTCGTCTGCAATATGATCGGGTAAAAGATTGATTTCATCCACATAGAGAATGTTCTGGTTCGCTTCAGCAAGTATCCCCGGTTCAAGTGCTTCAATTCCATATTTAATTGCTTTTTCAACATCTAAACTTCCAACAACCCTATCTTCAGTAGCTCCTAAGGGCAGATCTACAACAGTCATTTCTCTCTCTTCAACTGGTAATTTTTCACCTTTCTCGTATCGCTCAAGGCATTTTGGACACATGTTAGACAGATCATAGGGGTTACAGTTGAATGGGCATCCTTTCACAACTTTAATTTTTGGCAGAATGCTTGCTAGAGCTCGGACTATTGTTGTCTTGCCCGAGCCTTTAGGGCCACGAATTAGTAAACCCCCGATTTTCGGATTCACAGCGTTAATAAGAATAGCCAATTTCAGTTTTTCCAAGTTTACAATCGCTGAAAAAGGATAGACTACTCTCCGTCGCATCAGCTGCACCTAATCACCATATATGATGTTAAAGAAGGATTTAAGTTGTAGGTAGGAATGAACTGCAGTTTATTTAGAATTAATATTTTGATTTCAATAATCGTTTATGTATCTTTTTGTACATGTACAGAAAAGGACGTGATAGTTTGGTTAGGGCTAAACATGTAAAGTCCAAGGCTGTAGGGAAGAGTTGCGTAGAAGTTAAATTAGACGATCCGATAAATCCTTTTGCTTTGAGCGCCGCGTTTTTAAATTACTGCATTGAAAAGGGGTGGCTAATTAGAAGGCAGAGAGGAACCGCGACTGCCTATTACATTACAAAAAAGGGTAAAAAAGAGCTCCCTAAGCTGGGCATTGATATTTCAGAAATTTAGTTTTAATGGCTCGGGGAAGTATGCCCCCTCGTCATCAGCACATGCTTTCGCGACGAGAGGATGATCCCCTCATCGCCAAGTTTTCCTCTGAAAGTTCTAATTTTTAACCGTTACGCTTTCATATAGTTCGCTATTTTATGAGTAAAATTTATACAAAAACCTAAGTGAATTTTGAGGAGAAACATAAAAGCTGGAGAAAGAGTTGATGTTGGAATTTGGACAACAGTTTTTATGCTGCATTTGTTAGGGGAGATATCTTGACTAGCTTGAGACCTAGCTTTCTTTCAATTTTTGGTTATGGCTTCGACCAATATTCCTATCTTGTAAATTAAGTAGGCGACCAAGACAATAGCAATTAATATGCCTAAATCTTGGAGAATTTCAACAAGCTCAGCTAAGCTCATAGTTTAACACCTTCTTCTAGTAAAATTATTTCTCCAAGCTCACTTAGGTCGTCTAAGCTATTCATCAGGATTTTTCCTTCTGAAATGGTGTACAAAACGCTTTCAATATAAAGAACTCTTTTGATTACGTACGGTGAAGAATAGTAGTTATGAATTTTCCCTTCGATGTGGGTTATTCTACCTCTAAATATTATACCATCCTCTTCTGGATATACGTTGAATACGTATGCACCTTGCCACACATAATCTCCATAAGCATTTGGAGGAACCTCGTCTGGATACCTCGTTCTATCAATCTGAGCCACTAGAACGGGCAAAACCATAAGATTTAGCGACTTATCAAATAATAAGGCCTTATGGTCTCTAAGAACAGGGGTGTCGGTTCCTCTATCTTCAATTACATATTTTGCTATTTCCTCGGGATGTCTTACATTTTTCACATTGAAAATTGAAATTTTTACACCTTGATGCCATGAAAAATCTCCTGTTTCGGCTGGTACTGTGTCCTTACCAATACCTATAATATGGTTTTCATCGTACGGATGCAAATAGTTAGAATAGCCTGGTATCTTCAAATATCCCAAAACTTTTGGAGCAGTGGGGGTTCCTAAATCTATGACGAAGAATGGATCTATTTTTCTGAAGGTTACGAGGTAACATCGTGGTCCCATAAATCTCGCTGAATATATTCTCTCTCCTTTGGCTAGTCCTTCAAGTTTTCCAACAATTTTTAGGTTCATATCCAAAACGTATATGTGGTTTTCAGCTGTTGCAGCTTCTGCAAATCGAGCTACATTTCCAGTTGTGGTTGCTATTCTAAAGTAGCCAGCGTACTCGTCCATCGAAAACTGATTTAGAACTTTACCAAAAACTTCTCCACTTGCCTTATATTCTATTTCGCCGTTTTCTCCTAGCTCAATTCTATGAATAAATGTTTTTTCTTCTCTGTTGTAGGATAACCAGCCGTATTGAGGAACTGCCAAATAAATGTTGTTACGGGAAACGTAAACGGTTGTAGCTGTTCCAATTAAGAATGACTGATATTTCGGTTCTTCATAGTCATCAAGTATATTTACACTTAGTATGGTTGTAAATTGGTAGTTAGCATCTGGTACTGTTGAATAATAAGTCCGCGAAATATCAATTTCTTTCTTATCTGCAGGCGAATATATTTTGGGAAGAACTACATTTTCACCTCGATGGGTTGGTGATCCAATAATTACATAAACGTAGTTTTCAATCATGCGTGAAGTCAAATATTGTCCTTCCATTGTATAACTTCTTTTCAGAATTGGATTCTTCCCGTCTGAAATATCGTAAATTTTTATTGAAGTGTTACAGTATGGGGAGTATGTGCCTTCTTCTTCAAAAACAACTAGCCTATTCTGTGTTATGAAGAGCCCCTTTAAATTTCCGTTGAATGTTATTTTCGATAGAATTTTAGCTTCCTCTGGCGGATATGCCTTAACAATAATGACTTTGTTTTCGGAGATTAGATAGATGCGTTCTCCATCAGTTTTTACTATATCGGCTTCGTCTACACCCTCCACTTGAACGTTCGTCTTTGAATAAGAAAAGCCTTCGGCGCTAAAGGTCTTCAGACCCTGAAGACTTTGAAGACTTTTAAAGCTTGAAGAGAATTCCGTATGAAGACGGCGGTAATAAAAGTTTGTACGTGTTTTCAGAAAGTTTTCAAGTTCATAACGATAATTGAACTTTTTAAGTTTCGTCTGCCAAGTACAATAAGTATCATCTATATTAAGGGAAATTAAGGTTCCAGCCGTGGCTAAAATCAAGATTACGACCAATATTATTTTCCTCATTTTTTCACCGTCAAAAAAGAGACAACTAGATGACTTAATGTTATACTTTAGAACACAATGTTCGAAAATTAGTACAAGCTAATAAATGGCTGTAAAGTTCCTTATAGCTTGGACTTTTCAAATGTTGGATAAGTTACGTCCTCTTCAGGATCCATGTATTCAACCTTTATTTTTTTGTTCCATTTCTTTCGTTTTTCAATAGTGCTCATTACTTCAAATCGGAATAAGGCGGATTTATACCAATTTACACCTTTGTTTTCACCTACTGGAAGTTTGAGTTTTGCAGCGAATGTTTCATAGCTTATGTTTCCGTAATCCATGGGGTAGACTGAAAACCCTCTAATCACATCAGTTATCACACAACCCATCTTCACCAACATTTCTTCAATGTTAAACCATTTTTTAAGCGAAGCCTCAATTGTTGTAAGCCCAAAATAGCCTACTCCATTTCTTTTTAGGCAACAAACACCACGTGAAAGAAAAGCTTGAAGTCCACTTAAGGTTTCCAGAGGTTCAGAAGAGAAAACGTCAAATTTTCCCATAAACTCCTCGGGTAGAGGTTCCGAAACGTCAAATCTCAAAAATTCAATTTCAAAGCCATATTCCTTATTCACCCTATTTAAGAATTCACCTAATCTTTCATCAATGTCTAAAACGACTATTCTTGATGGAAGTTCCGTAAGTGACAATGCTACGCTTAGTAAATCATCATCTCCAACCAGCAGAAAGGCGTTGTTCAGTAAATCGCCATAATGATGCATCACGGCAACTCTTGCAACAACATCATACTCGTACATGTACCCCTGAAAGAAACTCACAGTGGGAGAAGGCCTTTTCTGAACAATTTTTCTATATTCTTCCAAGATTTCATTAAATTTTCCATCAAAAATTATTCGTTTCCCTTGACATTTTCCGCATATCATGCTCTTAAATTCGAGGTGGGAAGGAACAATTTTCTCTCTTCCTTTTTGGGTGAGGAAAATTCCCTCTTTATCGGCTGCAATCAGTCCTTTATCATATAAAGATTCCAAAGTCTCCATGAAATTCTTTAATAAATAGTGATTTTGATCGAGGAGTTGCCAAAAAGTTTTTTTAGATTCAGCTAGAGCGTGAAGAATCTGGAGTTCCATTTTTCTCATACAGGTTCCTCCTTATAACTTGTTTTTCAACTATTTTCGGTTTGAACGCTTCAACCATAAGCTCAAAAGCCTTTAAGGCACTTCCTTCTTCACCACACGTGAAAATGTCTAATGCCATATACTCATGTTCAGGCCATGTATGAACGCTCAGATGGGATTCGCAGAGCAAATAAACGGCGGAAACACCGTAGGGTTCAAACTGATGGAAACTGGAAGAAATACAGTTAAGTCCGGACTTAGCAATAACTTTGTCTAGAATCTCCCGTAGCTCTTCGACTCTCGAAATCTTCTTTGGATTCACGCCGAGAAATTCGGCGATAACGTGGATGCCCATTTCGAACACCCACCGTTACCGTCGAATTCCCCGGGATCATCTGAGGACTCACATGCCAACTAGGCATAAGATTTGTCCTCTCTCCACCATGGGAATTTCGGCTAAAGAGGTATCTCTTAAATTTTTCGCTATCACAAATAAATTTTTCCTTAAATTTAT
>JAOZNA010000096.1 GCA_029934005.1 Candidatus Bathyarchaeota archaeon | reverse complement strand
AAGGACATTTATGGCTATTCTTGGGAACTTCACGTTTGCATTTCGGACAGATGTAATTCCATAAAGGAAGAAGATTGAGTAAAAAATGTGGAAGTTTCATTGCTGCCACTTGTCATTAATTTAATCATTAGCTTAAGCTGAGTTCAATTTGAATTACCCATGTTTCTCCGCTTGGTTTTGTTCCTTTATCTGATACTTTGCGGTTTATATGTTTGGCCGTTGTATTCCCACCATTCGCAACTAGAAATTCTTGCCATCCATGATTAGCTGTATCGCCGTCTGCTGTGGCTTTGAAAACGGCTTTTTGGTCGCTTCCAAACTGCGGATAGCCAGAATCCATGGATAGATAGGTGTAATTTGTTCCTTGCGGTCCTGATTGCGTTGCGTCTTCGGCCAGAGTTCCATCGCCTACGCAGATATGGGCATTGGCGTTGTTAAAGGCTGTTTCTGAACCTCCGCAAACAAGCGTCCAGATAGCGTTGATTCCTTGGTTTAGAAATATGTCTTCTAGTTCCCATGGAAAAATTTCTTCATCTATTTCATATGGTTTAATTCCAGCTTTTAGGGCTTCTGCTTCGTTTTTAAAGCTCCCTTTAAATTTTTTGATTGTAATTTTGCATTTTCCCTCGACTGATTTTTCCTTTACAAGTTTGCGAACTACTTTTGTCATTTTGTTATCACCTTATTCCAAGCGGGTTATGCTCTTTAGGGTTCCATCTGGGTTCCATGTGAATTCTAGTGTGAAAAGAAGTTCGTTTTCTTGGTAGGTCTTTAGTTTTTTTAGGAATTTTCCATCGGTCCATTCTAGGCTGATTTTTGTTATTTTCTTGTTTTCTGGCGCTGAAGCTATGTTGCTTAAGATTGCATTATGAATTGCTTGGTAGGCTTCTTGGTAGCGTCCCCAGATTATTTCTGGCATTTTATTCACCTAAAATTTTAGAGGGCTGTTGCTATGTTGGTCATTTTGGCTATTCCCTTGCTTTGTAAAACGCTTAGTCCAATGCGTTCGGAGACTACTACTCCGTAGACGCCTTTGGAAACATCCTCGTATGGTTTTGTTGTTACGTCTCTTCTGACAAGCATTATTGCCGCTACGCTTGTGTCTATTGCGTATGCTGTTCCATTGCTACATTTCGTGCTTGATAACACTCGCATTCCTAGGACTTCGCCGAAGCTTCCCGTTCTTATGTCTAATTCGTCGCTTGGCTTGTAGTTTGCATTTATGAACTTGTCGTCTTGGAGTAATTGAGAGAGTTGTCTTGGATGAAGCAGAAGGACATTGGGTGAGAAATCTTCGTTTATTACGGCGTCATGTAAAGCTGTAATTTTGTTCCAATCCATAGCTGTTCCGCCTCCGTCTAGGGTGCTTCCTCCAGCGAGATTTGAAGCTGAAACGGCATTGTATAGGTTTAGTACGAGTGTAAGTTCTTCTATGGCTACTGCTTTCCCTAGGGCTTCTATTTGGCGTTCCATGACGTTCCAGGTTGCGTCTTCTAGGAATTTTTCTGTCCATTCTGAGGCTGCTTTAATTTCGATGTTTGTGTAAATATCTACGGTTTCGTATCTTTCGCCCACTACAAAGACTTCGCCTGATTCTGCCATAACGTATGCTTTACCCTTTTTTGCTTTAACGAATCTTTCAACAGCTTCCTTTGTTGGTCTAACAGCTATTATGTCTCTGGAAATGAGGTTTGGATAGGCGGCTTCCACAATTAGGTCGTGGATTTTTCCAACCGCGCCTATCATGTCGCTGAATAATCCTTCTTTTACTCCTGCATGGTAGAACTTGTTGAAAAACGGGTTTCTTTTTGCCTCTCTTACGACATAATCGTAGTGTTGTTGAAGTTCTTCATCATTTAACACGTGCTCAAAAAGTCTTGGATTAAGAGTTTCCTTCATTCTTGGTCATCTCCTACTTCCCAACTAGGATTAGAATTAGGTCGCCGTCTGCGTTTGCAGAGCATAAGGCTATGCCAAGTTTCCTTGCATAATAAATTGTGTAGGTGTCTGTTCCACCTTCGTCTACGGGTTGGTCTGATAGTTCTGCAACCTTTCCGTTTGCAGCAGAGCATACTGCTGCTCCGCGGGTTATGGCTCCCCCAGCAGTGACTTTAACTACACCTCGAATGCAAACTGGACATTGTTCTCCTGCAGAAACTGTTTGTAGAGCTATGCCTATGGCGTTGTCTGTTCCGTTGCTTGGCGAAACTTTTAAGTCGTCTGTTAAGTATACGGGGGAGCCTTTTGTTATGTCGTTTTCGGCTGTTAAGCTTAGAACTGTTGAGTCTCCTAGGCTTGTGATTAAATCTCCAACTTCGCATTCTGGAAAGCCTGAATTATCCGCCATTTTAACATTCCTCCATTTTCATATCTTTAAATTTAATTTTGGAAAGTTGGTGAACGTAAGACACGTTTAAGCTGGTAAATCATCTGTTTTGGGCCGTGACCCCATTTATCCCAAACTTTTCTTTCCGGAATCACTGATTCAACCATCCTTTTGAAAGCGAAAAATTTGGCTTCAAAATCTCTAGTTTTTCTTTCAGCATCCTTCAATTTGGCTTTCATTTCCGCAAGTTTAGAACGTAAAACAAAGCTTCCCTCTTCAATTTCGGCTTCACCATTTTTTGGTTGAAGCTTAAGCGACTTAATTTGATTGGAAATTTTATCAATTATTTGATGTATTTTTTCGAATTCTTCTTCTATTGCGTCTAGGTATGGAAGGAACCATTCAGGTGTTTGAGCATCCGATTTTTCGAGTAGGGACTCTGCTGGTTCTCCTATTCCAAGCTCCTTCTTGTGATTGTCAAGATGAGCCTTAGCTTTTCTAAGTTGGTCGACTGTGAGGTTTCCGCGTAGTTTTGGATTTTGAAGCATCATTCCAACTCTTGCGTTTGCATTTTTTAAGTGAGGAATATCTATAGAACCGTCTTGTCGATGATGCGGAAACTTTCTTAAGGAACGTGGAACAGTTTTCCCTTCATCATCCTTTTCTCCGCCTGGAAGAACCAACGCAAACGCTGAATCCGGCAGATCGTTTATGTATTGTCTCGTCCAAACGCGTTCCTGAATCAACAAGTCTTCTTCATTTTCGGTTGAAATCTCCGGTTTTTTAACTCCAACCATTAATGGCGAAGTAATTTTGTACTGTGGATGTTCTTCGAACCATTTTTGCACAGTTTCGAGGTTCCAACCCTTTGCTTTCATGAATAATAGTGCCACAGGTTGAGTTTGTTCTGGTCTTTCTCTTTTCCTTCCGAATATTGCTTGTATTCCGTTTACGCTGTCTATCCAGCCTACACTGAAGTGTTCGGGTAAAAAGCCCTTTGGATCATGCAATTCAACGTAAATGAATTCTTGAAGTTCGCCTTGTTCGGCAAGTTTTTCGGCTAGTCTTTCAACAATTTGGATGTTGGATTCTGGGATACCTGGAACTGCCACGAGGCTTAATTCGCAGTTATGTAGACCATAAGGGATTTTTCCGTTTACAACTTCCAGTTTTTCGTAGTCTGCGGCTAGGCTAACATGCTGGATTAAACCTTTCTTAATTTTTTCTTGAACTTCATCATCGTAGATTTCGGCTTCGTAGATTACGCTTTGAGATTTTTCGTCCCAGAAAGCATTTGTGACTTTTCCAACAGCGTTTGAAGCGTAGACGTGTTCGATGTAGACTGGAGCTCCGATAAGCTTGGATGCGACCTTATGGAGTTCGCTTGGCAAGTAAATGTTAGAGTTTCTGCTCTGCCCAGCCTTTATGGCTGTACCTCTAATTTTTAATGGTTTGTCAACTATGCGTTCTTCAATCTTGTTGGTGGCAACCACACGTCTCTTTTCCCAGATAGGCTTACCAGCTTTTTGAAAGGCTGCTGTGCAAATGGCGAAAGCACTCGCCTTATCCTTCCCTTGAGCCATAACTTCCCTTAAACAATTCTCGAATTCTTCCGTATGTTTACGTTTACTCATACCAACAACCAATTATAAAGAAACTAAGCCTAAATTTAAAGCAAATTCCAGAAATAACAAAAATAAAAAGACTTATACTTAATTTAAGGTCGATTTTATCGAATTACCATAACTTATTACTGCTCCGTATACTTCAAGTATCTCCAAACAATAAAGCCAAAGAAAGAAAGTGCGAAGCTTATCATCATAAAGTTGTCAAGCGTGAACCAAGCCGGAAGACTTCTGTCAACACGCCAATCTCCAGACCACGTTTGAGTAACATGAATAACCAGCACACCATAGATAACAACAATAAGACCATAAACTACCAAAGCTTCACTAATAGCCATAAGCAATTTATGAAAGTTTACATTCACTTTATTCACCAACTAAC
>JAOZNA010000095.1 GCA_029934005.1 Candidatus Bathyarchaeota archaeon | reverse complement strand
TTGGGATCTGATGTGTAACAAGTGGAAGTTATATAAGAAAATTTAAATTGTATACTAAGTATACAAAATATACGATGCATATGAAAACGTGCCTAACCGTAACCATAGACCGAGAACTCTACAACCAAATAGAAAATCTCAGAAAAAGAGAAAAAAGAAGCACATTCGTCGAATACCTACTAAAACTAGGCTTGGAAAAATACAAAAAGGAGAAAAAACATGAAATTCAAAGACTTTAAAAATATGCTGGAAAAATTAAGAAAGCTAAGCTCAAACCACGAACTATACACTTCAACCCAAAAAAGCATAGGCTTAACCCCAGAAGTCTCATTCGAAAAAATGTGGGAAACCTATATTGCACAACCAGCCGCAAGAGCAGCAGTAGACTTCAGAGCCGACCAAATAGTAGGAATGGGCTTCTTCACAACCATGAATGAAGAATACCGAGAAAAAATAGAGGGAAAAACAGCAAAACAATACATAGACGAATTCTGCGAAAAAATTGGTTTAGACCAAATTTTGCAAGCTACAGCCAAAAACTTAGTGGCTTTCGGAAACAACTTTTGGTGGCTGAAACCAAAACCAGAAAAAATCGAAAACATAACCCAGATTCCAATATTTCACGTTCAAAAAATAACATTTTCCAAAAACGGAGAACTAGACAAAATAAAGCTTTCATGGAACGCCCAACCGAGAGAAATTCCAATGGAAGAAGTTATCTGGATAAAGACTCCACCATATGACAAAAATCATTTTGGAACAGGAATACTCCAAACCCTTTGCAAAAGTCTAAAAATAAACGATGGAGAAAGCCGTCCAGGATTCGCTGAAATAGTTGGAAGAATCCAAAACAGCATAACGAAACAGTTTGAAAAGTTTGGAGGACCAAACGAACTTTGGATTTTTCCAGACCTAAACAAACGTGAACTTGAAGACTACTATCAGAAGATAAAGAATATTCCAGCTCATGGAAGCAGATTTGTCACCAACGTTGAAAAAGCTAAAGTTCAGCTTTTAGTTCCAGAAAGAGCAAGAAGCTTCGACTATTATATTGAAACAATAATGAACGAGTATTATTTAGGCTTACTAACACCCTTACCCAAACTTTTCACAGCTCCAGGATTCACAGAAGCCTCGGCAAAAGTGGCGGTAAAAGTAGATGATAGAAAAATAACTGCTCTACAACGTTTACTGAAAAGAGTAATTGAAAGAAAATTATTTAATGCTGTGCTGAGCCAAGCTGGCTACGACCCGAAAAGAGCCAATGTCAGATTAAATTGGGGAGCACCAGCTAGACCAGAATTCAACATAGCTGATGTTTTAAAAGCTTTTGAAAATGGAGTAATAAATAGAGAAGAAGCTAGAAAAATTCTTAAAAATGCAGGATGGCCGTTGGAAGAATGTTCTTTTGCTGATTATGAAAGTTTGGATTGGGAGGACTGAATTCAAGCTGGAATGTCTATGGAAAATTTTGAGGTAAAATTTTCATGCCATCTCCCTCGCATCCCTTCCAGCTTGACAGTAAACCTCCTAGATATAAAATGGATTCTGAGGTGAGAAATAAATGGAAAGGAAAAAGACAATTCAGGGCTTTATTATCTTTTTGGTGCTTACATCAATATTGGTGAATGTCTCTCAAGCATTAGAAACAGTAGACATGTCAAAACTTGACGCCCTTTCGAAAATCTTTGTGGAAGCTCTAAAATTCTTTTTTAAAGGTTCTTTAGTAGCTTTAACTATTGGGTATTTGAGAAACCTTCTTGGATTTTTGGAGAACTGGTTCAAAGCTAATTACAGCAAGGAAGAAATCGAGTATGAACTTGGAAAATTGGGCGAAACATGGATGAGGTATGAAGCGGGAATATTAGCGATTAGCAGTTGGCTTCCACCACAAATAGCAGCGGCAATAACATTCATACTAGACATAACAACATCAACCATCAAAAAACTAGCCAGCTAAACATGCTAAAAACCCAGTCAACATTTATTTTAAGGCTTAACTCTAGTTGAGCTAGCGGAGATACCGAAAATGAACGAGAAACAAAACTACATTACCATGTTGCATGGTGCCGGCGGAGCCGTAATGAACCAGCTTGTAAAAGATTATATTCTGGAGTTTTTGGGCGGAAGCAAAGCGGAAGTTCCATTGGAAGCCTTAGATGATGCTGCCGTGATAGATGGCATAGTTTTGAAGTCTGATTCGCATGCTGTTAAACCAATTTTCTTTCCAGGCGGAGATATAGGAAGGCTTGCGGTAAGCGGAACGGTAAATGACATAGCGGTTCTAGGAGCGAAACCAATTGCCCTCGCATGCGGTTTAATACTGGAAGAAGGCTTGCCAATTGCGGATTTGGAACGAATCTTGAGGAGTATGAAAGAAACATGTGGAGAAGCAGAAGTGCATATAATAACTGGAGACACAAAAGTTGTGGAAAAGGGAAGTCTAGGCGGTTGTGTAATTAATGTTTCTGGAATAGGTTTAAGAAGCGAAAAACTAGACCATAATTTTGAGGTCATACGCAAATTTAGACCTGATTTTAAAGCGAAATGGATACTAGACTCAAATTTGCATTCAGGAGACAAGATAATTGTTTCTGGAACAATAGGCGACCATGGTCTGGCTGTTTTATCCGCTCAAGAAGGTTTAAGCTTCGGAAGCCAAATAAAATCGGATGTTAAACCACTAAACAAGCTTGTTGAAAAACTCCTTGAAGTAGGCGGAATAGTAGCCATGAAAGATCCAACAAGAGGTGGATTATCCAATGCTCTAAACGAATTAAGTGAAAAATCAAAAGTGGGAATACTCGTTTACGAAGAGAAGGTTCCAGTTCGCAACGATGTTAAAGCTGCATGCGAAATGCTTGGAATAGACCCATTTGAAGTTGGAAATGAAGGAAAACTTGTAATTGGAGTAATACCAGAAAAAGCAGAAGAAGTTTTAGAGATTCTTAGGCAAACTGAAGAGGGGAAGGACGCAGAAATAATTGGTGAAGTAACAAAGGAATTCGAACTAGTAGCTATGCAAACGGTTGTTGGCGGAAAAAGAATTTTAACTCCACCAGTAGGCGACCCAATTCCAAGAATATGCTAGGCTTTCTGAGGCTCCGACAGCCGCCACCAAATCATGCATCTGTCAATGGTTTTCAATACTCACATCATTGCCTCTTCAGGCCTACACAATTACTTTTCGCCTAGTCTAAATTTAGTGTTATGGAAAAATAGGGTGTTTCTTGGAAGGTTTCAGTAGGGCTATTAGGGTTACTAATGCAAATGTTACTAGCAGAATGGCTATCGACGTGAATTCTGGCACAACTTTTCCGCTGAATTTTATGTAGAGTTCAGTTACTGGAGTGGAGCTATCTCCAAAAGAGAAGGTTCCTTGGATTGAATTGCCCAATGAAGTTATGTACCATCCTCTCATCATTGGAAGACTTTGTTGAGGTGGCTCGCAACTAACGAAGTTTATGGTTTCATTAGAATTTATCATAATCATTACCATTGATACGTAGTATTTTCCCATATAGGAGTAGCTGGATGGAGCCAACGAGTTTGAATGAAGAAGTTCTAACACGTCGATTGTGTGTTCTCCAGTTCCAGTCGGAATGCTGGATGAGTAAGTAACGATTATTCCGTACATCCATTCAAATGTTCCAGGTTCTTTTGTGGCTATGATCCCTATCGTAGCTGTTCCTTCAGATGTTATTATGTTGAGAAAAGTCTCAGAAAATCCTCCAACAGTTTCGTTTAGACATTCTCCAATTAACCATTCCGCGTATGGAACTAGGTCAAGTGGAGCATTGTCGACGTAAGTGACATTTACGTAGTCATTGTATGTTCCGCTGGAGTTTAGCTCAAAATTTCTACCGAAAACTGTGTTAAAGCTTGGAGTTAAGCCTTCAGCATAGGTTTCGGCTTGAGTTAGGCTAATGTTACTGAATGCATAGTTTAACATAGAGCCGTTACTTGAAAACCACAATATCACAATTGTGGCATTTTCAAGTCTAGAATCATTCATGGGAGAATTTTCTGGAAAACGAATCAAGGAAGTGTCGTTACTTTGAATACTTACTTGCGTAGTTACTGAAGCAGTTGTACAATTCACTATGATGCTAATTCCCTCAACATACGGGGATGGAAGCATCGATTGTGCAGAAAATTCTGCTTTTACAGATTTTCCACAATTTAAGCATGCCATTGCAAATAATAGTACGAAGAGCACGATTAGTCTTCTCATTTTACACACCGCTTTTAAAAGAGGGGAGAGGAAAATCTATTTAATAATTATGGTGTTTTTGGAAGGTTAGAACGGCTCTAGCCCATATTTGGCATGTTCCTTCGAATGAAACCATGCATGGTC
>JAOZNA010000094.1 GCA_029934005.1 Candidatus Bathyarchaeota archaeon | reverse complement strand
TATAAGATTTTCTTGTGAAAATTAAAAATCTGCAATTAAATTTTGATTAAGACCAAATTTATTTTTTGTAAATTGTTCTTCGGTGACCGACGGTTCGAATGATCACCCTTTTTTCTGATAGTTGGTAAATTACTCTGTATTCTCCTATACGAAATGACATAAGCCCACTGAGACGTCCTACCAATTGCTTCCCAGTGAAAGGTTGTTTCTTCAAAACCTTTAGTTCTCGAAGTATTCTGATCTGGGTTTGCATATCTAGGTTTTTCAGCCTTCTTAAAAATTCTTTGGTAAAGACCAGCTCATATTTCTTTTTCATCTAAACCAAGCTCTTTGAGAAGTTCCTTAAAACCTAGCAACCTACCTTCTTGAATGTCTTTTTCGCTGGCTCTAATGCTTTCCATAAGTGCAGTATCACTTAAAATCTCTAAGGTCTCTAGAAAGCCCTCAAAAAGCAAACGAAGTTTCGGCACTTCATTGGCTAAAATCTTCAGATTTCTCCTATCCTCATCAGTCAAAGCAGTCTTACCCAACTAAACCACCAACTACCATGATTTAGAATACCACCTATATTAAAAGTTCCCCTTAAGCAAATTAAAATACCCAAATCTACACTCAGAAGCACACATTAATTGCCTAGCTTAGAACCTAAGATTTTCTTACAAAACCGAAAATTTAGACCGATATCTAGCCAACAAAAATTCGGGAAAACCAAAATTTAAACCGACGTTTACCTGGCAGCCACATCCATGACGTGTCCCATCAACATAGTTGCTGCAGACTCTGCAATAAAGACCGCAAGGAGCCGCCAGCCGAAGCATATACTTATTTCGCATAGCATTCCCTACAAAGAATTACGCATATTACAATAAAATATTTTAAATATCAATTGATACGCGATTTTTACGTAGAAAAGCTTAATACTTTTACTTTTCGGATTTAATTTAGTATGGGACTAGAAGGTATTTAAGTTTTTTATCCTTGGGGGAAATCTGGTAAAGAAAGGCAAAAAGAGTTATTGGAAGAAGCTGAGCATGAAAGAAAAATTAAAAAGAAGTTTTCAATTAGAGATTTCCCCTTTGTCACGTGTATCATAATCTTGTTAAATGTAGCGATATTTGTAATTTTTTCTCCGTTAGATAGTTATTATCTGATCATATCAAAGTGGGGTTTTACACCAAGCAGAATTGCAGATTTACGCAATTTTCTGAATTTTTTTCACTCATATGTTTCTTCATCTAGACCTTTTACACTTGTTAATTAATATGTTTGTATTTTTTTCAGTTCGGTTGCGTTTGTGAACGCAGATTGGGAATAATCAATTTTTTAATACTTTACTTTGCATCGGGAGTCGGCGCAGCTTTATTCCATGCACTTTTTAATTTAGGATCAGAAATTCCTTGTATAGGAGCTTCCGGAGCCATTTTTGGAGTTTTAGCAAGTTACGCTTTACTTTTTCCGGAAAGAGAAGTGTATCTTGTAGTTCGTTTCATTTATGTTAAAGTTCCATCGATTGTCGGTATTTCTATAGTTGTTTTTTAGAGTTTTTCTACACATTGATCGGAATAAACCCTCACATTACACATACAGCCCACTTAGGAGGGGTCATTGCCGGAATCTTAGCGACCGCTGCCATGTTCCCAGGAAAAACCGCAGATTTACTTTTAGACTTGTTAGACGCTTTAATTCCTTATACGTAATCTTCCCTTAATATAATTTAATTAAGACATGGTGTGCGCGTTTATAGTTCTCTTTCTTCTGGTTTTGGTTCATATACGTAGAAAGTTATGAGGGTGGCTGCGGAAACTGCTAGGATTGGCATGAGTAGGAATGGGAATTGTGGATGCACGTAGTCGTATAGTAGTCCACCGGTTAGGCCTCCTAATGCCATGAAAATGTATGAGAAAAATCCCATTGACCCCGTTACTTTTCCTCTTTGTTCTTGTGGGACTAAGTCTGCGAAGAGGGTTTGGAATGCTGAGAAAGCAAGAAGTTGTGATATTCCCATGAAGATGACGGATACGAATAAAAGCGTATAGTTTCCGTAAACAAATAGGAATGTTGCTGGAACAATTAGGAGGCATGAAAAAACTATTGGTTTCTTTCTTCCAATCTTGTCAATCAGTTTACCTAACGGATAGGAGAACAGTATCATGCAAATAGTAACCGCAATCATGACGTAGCCCCATTTTTGTCTCGCAAGTTGCAAGGCAGGATCGTTCTCTGGTCGAAGATTGGGGTTGGGTTTTCCACCGATTTGGAGTACATAGAAAGCGTATACCAGAAAGAGGTTTTGGTTCATGATGAATGCAAATCCCATTATCAACCTTGACAAGAAGAGGAAAAAAGCGGAACGTGGAACAACCTTCCAGACATTTATTCCTTCCTTTAGTGATTGCGGATAACACCGCAAAACCTCCTTTAAATCCAGTTTTTCAGCATTTTTCAAGCTCTCTTTCAACCTAGTTCTCACAATGGCAGCAATAAAATACATTATGGTCACAATTATGTAGGCTATTCTCATTCCCATCATCGATCCATAGGTTGTAACTAATAGTAGTGCGATAGCAGGGCCGGGAGTTGTTGAAACGCTCATGATGAGGTTTAAGATTGAGAATCCTAGTCCTCGCTTTTCAGGGGGTAAGGAGTCGGAGATCATGGCGATTAAGGCTGGTTGATAAAGTAAACATAGGTTGGCGATTAAGGCGCCTAGAAGTATGAAGTGCCAGCTTGGGGCAGCCGCATATAGAGTGAAGGATAAGGCAACTCCGAAGGTTAGGCTTGAAATTAACCATTTACGGCCATACTTGTCAGCTAAGTATCCTCCGGGAAATTGAACTGAAGCAAGAGCAAGAAAAGAAACTGCTGTGATTAATCCTAAGATTGTTGGGTTTCCCCCGAGCTGAATAACATAATCCGGATAGTAAGTGCTTGGAATTTCACCTGCAAAGTCCATTAGAATCCAGCTTACAACCAGAATTAGATAGTTTCCTCTGAAAAACGAGAATTCATCCCTTAATTTCTTAATCAGCTCCAAAGCCTATACCTTTAAACTAGTTTTAATGGACTTTGCGACAAGTTTTAGGAAAGCAAATATGCAAAAAGCAATTTAAGGTTTTAGCTTCCCTCTTCCTAGCTTAAGATGGGCTGTGGCTAGGTGTTGGGCTGCTAATGCCCCTAGCAAGGAAAGTTCGCCAGCAAGAACCGTAGCCGCAACTATTTCTGCAAATTTTTTAGCATTAAAACCAGCTGGATTACCGCCTCCATGGCATCCGAGAATTTTTAAGGCTTCTGATTGTGTAGGAAGTCTTGTTCCTCCACCCACTGTTCCAACTTCTAAGGACGGCAACGTTACAGCCAAATGTAGGTCACCTTCTTCTGTTAGTTCAGCCGTTGTTATTCCCATGCTTGATTCTACAACTTGCGCTGCATCTTGACCACAAGCAATGAATATGGCAGCTATTACATTTGCATAGTGAGCGTTGAAACCGTAGGAGCCGGCGAGAGCCGAACCAACATAATTTTTCCTCCAATTAACTTCGCATATGGCTTCAGGAACCGTTTTTAATACTTCTTCGACTATTTTCCTTTTTATTTTAGCCTCTGCTACCACGGTTTTTCCCCGTCCACGTATTAGATTCATGGCAGAAGCTTTCTTATCAACGCAAATGTTCCCGCTTAAGCTAACACATTTTGCATATTCACATTCCTTTTCGATCAGCTTTCGAATTTCGTCGCATGCAATTGTAACCATATTCATGCCCATCGCATCGCCTGTTTGAAAGATGAAACGTAAGAAAACGTTTGTTCCAACAATGTATGGTTCAAATTCAACAAGTTTTCCATGACGCGTTGTTTTCTCAGCTGCTTCACGAACCTTACCAAAGTTTTCCCTAACCCATTCAACAAGTTTTTCCGCATGCTCCAAACTTGGAACTTTAAAAAGTGGCGCCCTTGTCATGGCGTCCCTAATCACCTTGGAGTTTGCTCCTCCAGACCTCGTTATTGCTGAGCAGCCACGGTTGACTGAGGCAACTAAGGCTCCTTCAGTTGTGCAAAGCGGAATGAAAAAATCGCCTTTGGCGTAGTCACCATTTACTTTCAAAGGACCAGCTATTCCCATTGGAACTTGAGCTGCACCTATGGAATTCTCAATGTTCCTACCAACAACGGAATTGAAGTCTATGGAATGTTTTCCTATATTTTCAAGCTTTAAGTTTAACAATTGTTCGAGTGCTCTTCTTCTCACTATTGTAGCGAGGTTGCTGTCTCCATTTACTTCATTTTCAACTTCATGAAACTTTATCTTACCATTCAAAACCAGCTTAGCTAATTCTTCAATCTTGATTTGATTCATTTTAAACCCAAA
>JAOZNA010000093.1 GCA_029934005.1 Candidatus Bathyarchaeota archaeon | reverse complement strand
TATGGAAGGATGGTTACAAAGCAGTTTTTATTGCTACTGGTGCTCATAAAAGCAGAAAGATAGGAGTGGAAGGCGAAGACCTAAAAGGAGTTTTTGATGCTCTAGACTTCCTTTGGAGAATTAATCGTGGAGAAATTGTTGAACTAGGCGATAAGGTGGCTGTTATTGGAGGCGGAAACGTTGCAATAGATTCTGCAAAAACTGCCTTAAAGTGTGGAGCGAGGGAAGTTGTCATACTTTATAGGAGGTCTAGAGAGGAAATGCCAGCTAATCCTTGGGAAGTAAAAGAGGCTGAAGAAAGCGGAGTGAAAATCGAGTTTTTAGTTTCTCCTAAAAGGTTCATTGGTGAAGATGGAAGGGTTAAAGCTGTTGAATGTGTTCGTATGAGTTTAGGTGAACCAGACGAGACTGGAAGGAGAAGACCCATTCCAGTAGAAGGCTCCGAATTTATCATGGATTTTGACTCCGTTATTTTAGCCATTGGCGAAAGACCCGACCTTTCCTTTCTCCCCGAAAACATTAAGACCGTAAACGGTTTGATTTGGGTTAATCCATTTACTATGGAAACCAGTTTGTCTGGAGTTTTTGCTGGAGGAGACGTTGTTACTGGTCCAGCTTCGGTTATTGAGGCTATTTTGGCTGGAAAGGAAGCTGCAGAGTCTATCCATAGATTTTTGAGAGAAAAAGCTGGAGGGTTGAGGAGTGAGTGGTGATTCCGAAGAGATTAGAATAGGCGTTTACGTTTGTCATTGCGGCTTAAACATTGCTGGTTCGGTCAATGTGGAAGAAGTAGCTAAGTTTGCTGCAACTCTCCCTCATGTTGTTATTGCGAGAGACAACCGTTATACATGTTCAGAGCAGGGACAAGCTCTCATAAAAAATGATATTAAAGAGTATAGGCTAAACCGTGTCGTTGTTGCTTCTTGTTCTCCTAGGTTGCATGAACCAACCTTTAGAACCGCTTGCGAAGAGGCTGGGTTAAACAAGTATCTATTCGTAATGGCTAACATTCGGGAGCAATGTAGCTGGGTTCACCTTCACGAGAAGGAGAAGGCAACTGAAAAGGCGAAGGACTTAGTCAAAATGGCAGTTGCTAAAGCAGCTTTGCTTCAACCAGCAAAAGAAATTGAAGTTCCAATAATTAGAAAAGCTCTGGTCATAGGAGGCGGAGTAGCTGGAATCCAAGCCGCATTAGACTTGGCTGATACTGGCTACAAAGTGTATCTTGTTGAAAAAGAGCCGAGCATAGGCGGAAGGATGGCTCAGCTTGACAAAACCTTCCCCACCATGGACTGTTCCATCTGCATTCTAGCACCTAAAATGGCTGACGTTGCAAGGCATCCGAATATTGAACTATTAACCAACAGCGAAATTCAAGATGTTAAGGGCTATATTGGAAATTTCAAGGTTAAAATTTTAAAAAAGCCAAGATACGTAACGGATGAATGCTCAGCATGCGGAGACTGTTCAGAAGTCTGTCCAATAACTGTTCCAAACGAGTTTGATGTCGGACTTGCTTCAAGACATGCAATTTATACGCCTTTTCCACAAGCAGTTCCAGCAACCTACATAGTGGACCCAGAGGTATGCCTAAACCAAAGCGGAATAATCGTATGTAACAAATGCATAAACGCATGTGAACGTCAAGCAATAAACTTCGACATGAAACCAGAAACAATCGAGCTAGAAGTAGGAACAATAATAGTTGCCACTGGAGCAGACGTATTTGACCCAACAGTCCTACCAAACTACGGATATGGTAAATATCCAAACGTAATAACCTCTCTTGAATTCGAAAGATTAATCAATGCTGGAGGTCCTTCAAGAGGAAACCTAATCAGACCAAGCGACATGAAAATTCCAGAATCCGTTGCTTTCATTCAATGTGTAGGCTCACGTTCCGAAAAAGGATATCCATACTGTAGCAACGTATGCTGCATGAACACGATAAAAGACAGTTTACTCATAAAAGAACACTGGCCGAAAACGAAAATATACGTATTTTACATAGACATTAGAGCATTCGGCAAAGGATTCGAAGATTTATACAAAAGAGCGAAGAGAGAAGGCGTAATTTTCATCCGTGGACTACCAGCCCAAATAATTGAAGACCCAAACACCAAAGATTTATGGCTTATAGGAGAAAACACGCTTCAAAAGGAAATTTACAAAATCAAGGTTGGAATGGTGATATTATCCGTCGGAATAGAACCAAGAAAGGATAGCGAAGTAATTCAGAAACTTCTCACGCTTTCCAGAACAAAAGACGGGTTCTTTATGGAAGCACATCCAAAACTTAGACCAGTAGACGCCCCAACAGGCGGAATCTTCTTTGCAGGCTGCGCTGAATCACCAAAGGACATTAAGGACAGCGTAACCCAAGCAAGTGCCGCAGCGGCAAGAGCGGGAATTTTGATGGCAAAAGGCAAAGTAACAGTTGAGGCAATAACACCGATAATTTTGGAAGAAAAATGCAAGGCTTGTGGATTATGCGAAAAGGTCTGTCCTTACAACGCCATTCGTGTAAATAAGGAATTGAAAAGAGCCGAAGTTATTGAGGCTGCTTGCGCTGGATGCGGAACATGCGGAGCTGAATGCCCAACTGGAGCAATAATCATGCGTCATTTCACAGACGAACAGATACTTGCCCAAATAGACGCTGCAACAGAAGTGGATGCAGATAAGAAAATCATCGCTTTTTGTTGCAACTGGTGCGCCTATGCTGGAGCAGATTTCGCTGGAATAAGCCGAATGCAGTATCCAACCAACATAAGAATAATAAGAACCATGTGTTCTGGGAGAGTTTCTCCAAAATTCGTTGAATACGCCTTTGCAAGAGGAGCTGCAGCTGTTTTAGTGGCTGGATGCCATCCAGGAGATTGCCACTATATTAATGCAAATTACCACACCCAAAGAAGAATGGAAAGACTTTGGAAAAAACTGGAGAGATTAGGTATAAGAAAGGAAAGATTACAGCTTTTATGGGTTTCAGCAGCCGAAGGAGAAAGATTTGCCTCAAAGGTTAGGGAAATGCAGGAAATAGTGAATAGCGTTACCCCGGAGGAAATTGAGCAGACTAAGAAAGCACTCGCGAAGGTTGTAGGTGAATAAAATGCCAGTAAGATTATGGAGAACACCACTCGATATTGAAAAGATAAAACGTCCCGTTTCCGAGATTCACATAGTTGAAGATAGATGCAAAGGATGCGGCTATTGTATAGAATTCTGTCCGAGAAACGTTCTGGAGAAATCTGAGAAACTTAACAAAAGGGGAGTTCACCCACCAAAAGTAAAAAATCCAGAAGACTGCGTGATTTGTTGTTTCTGCTCTTCCATATGCCCAGACTTCGCCATTTTCGTCTTAAACAAGGAAACTGGAGGAAACTGTTAAAATGGAAAGGGAAAACAGAGCTGTTTTAACTGGCAAACACTTCATGCTAGGCGACTATGCATGCGCAGAAGGAGCAATAGCAGCCGGATGCCGCTTCTTCGCTGGCTACCCAATAACCCCAGCAACAGAAATAGCTGAACGCATGGCTAGACGCCTACCAGAAGTAGGCGGAATCTACATCCAAATGGAAGACGAACTGGCTTCCATGGCAGCCATAATTGGCGCTTCCTATGCTGGAGTAAAAGCCATGACAGCCACATCTGGACCAGGATTCAGCCTAATGCAAGAAAATATTGGATTGGCTGCTATGACTGAAACTCCATGCGTTGTTGTAAACATCATGCGTGGAGGCCCAAGCACTGGACAGCCAACCAAGCCCGGACAACAAGATGTAATGCAAGCCAAGTGGGGTTCGCATGGAGACTACGAAGTAATTGCTCTATCTCCGGCTTCTCCTCAAGAAATGTTTGACTTAACAATAGAATGCTTTAACCTTTCTGAAGCCTATCGCGTTCCAGCCTTCTTATTGGCTGATGAAATAGTTGGTCATATGCGTGAAAGAGTTGTAATTCCACGGGCTGAAGAGATTAAGATTGTGAATAGGAAAAAACCGAAGGTTTCACCTTCAGAATATTTGCCTTACAAGGCTTCTGATGATCTTGTTCCACCTATGGCTTGCTTTGGTGAAGGTTACCACGTTCATATAACTGGGCTCACCCATGATGAGCGAGGTTATCCGCAAACGGACAGTATTGAAGTTCAACGAGACCTTATTATGAGAATCTGTGACAAAATCAGAAAAAACGCTGACAAAATTATAAAGGTCAAGGATTTTATGCTTGAGGACGCTGAAATTGCAGTGGTTGCCTATGGAATTGCCTCGCGTTCCGCTTTAAGTGCTGTTCGCAAGGCAAGGGAAAAGGGGATTAGAGCTGGACTTTTAAGGTTAATTACCATTTGGCCTTTTGCAGAAAAGATTATTGCGGAACTGG
>JAOZNA010000092.1 GCA_029934005.1 Candidatus Bathyarchaeota archaeon | reverse complement strand
TGGAACTGTGGAAAAGACCAGAGGAATCTATCTGAAATTTATGTTTACTTCATTTTCTTTTCAATTTCAGCCACAAGTTTTTCGCATAACGAATAAGTTTTTTCTGCCCTCGTGGTAGCATCCTCTGCATCAGCCTTGTCAATAACTTCATCTGGAGATAGAAATGCTTCTTCCCCTCCGTATAGGCTTATTTCCCTCTTTTTCACTAGGATTCTACTTGATTCACATAGAAATTCAATGTTTGCCTTAAACCATTCTGGGAATCTGTCCTTAATTTCGATTAGAACATCTGAAACGTCATGTATTTTTGGATATTCTATTCCTACAGCTTTTAAGACAGCCTTTAGAGAAAGTTCCACGCATTCTTGGCTCAGCCTAACAGCGTAAGGATTGTTTTTCTCTTGCATAGCTTCTTTAGCGTCTTTTAACCTTGCCTTTGCTTGGCGAAGATAGGATTTTGCGATTTTAAGCAATTTCAATTTTTTCACCAAACTTGTAATCTGGCTTTAAATCCCAATACCAGCGGTTAGCACTTAAGAAAACCCTCTTCGCACCTTGTATCAGAAGCTTAGCCTTAAACTTTGACAGAAGATTTTCTAAGAAACCCTTTTTATCATAGAGAATCACTGCATCTTCAGTTAAGTCCAGAAAAAGCAAGGGTATCTTTTCTGCTTCCTCTTTCCTAAGCGGATAAAAACGTAGGCATGTGTATACGCCATGCTTTCTAAGCCATCTTAACTCATCTTGAAGAACTACCTCAACATTGCAAAGCATATCCATTCTGGAACCCAAACTCCCCCGCAAGGAATTCGAGATTATTAGAATATCAACATCGCTATGGTTTGACGCGGTTCCGCGGGCTACAGAACCATAAACTGCAAAAGATTCCAAATCAAGCATCTTCGAGGCTATACGAAAAGAATCGCAAATAAGCTTCACATATCTTTCTTGACGAATTTTATCAATGTTTTTTATGGTTTCTGAAGCCAAAAAAATCATGTTTTCTGGGTCTAAAAGCCTATACTTCCTCGGCTTCTTATCTTCAAAAATTAGTAAAAATCTTTTAGAATGAAGCTTACTGAATGCAACCAACAGCTTATTCTCATTAAAAGACAGAATCTCCCTTGCCTCGCGAAACGTAAAAAGTTCATTTTTAAAATGCACGTAAAGTTTTGAGTAGCATTCACCTAGCCATCGTGGAATCCACATGGGAATTTCACAAACTATTTGTTAACCTTAACTATTTATTAATATTACCATTTTAACATATATAGCATTAAAACTTGATAGATAAGCAACGAGGGTAAACAATGAAAGATACCAGAATCATAGGTAAAATCGTTAAAGTTTCAGGAGAATGCGTAGCTAAGTATTATGAAGGAGAGGAGTTCGATTTAACGTTGTATTCGCTTATCACGGGCAAAGTTAAGAGAACAGCGAATATTTGTCCATTTCTGTACGCCGCCATTTTCCCATACCTAGTAACTTTGCAATTTGGCGGATGCTTTCCATGGGAAAAGAATAAGGATGTGTTTTTAGCCGGATGTCCAGATAACCTAAAAGTAACCATCGAAATGAGACGAGTTAAAGAGTAGGTCAAAACTATGCAAAGCCTCCTCATAAATCTAACAATCCATCCTCTCCTCTATCAGAAGATTTACATTTTAAAAGACTACATAGTAATGGAGGCTAATACCAATGGCACAGACATTCGAGGAAATCAGTCCAGCCGACTTTTTCTATAGAAACCGCGACATCGCAGGCTTTACAAATCCAACAAGAGCCATCTTCACAGCCATACGCGAACTCGTCGAAAACTCCTTGGATGCAGCCGAACAAATAGGAGTGCCTCCAGACATTTATGTTCGTTTAACCCTTGAAGGGAAAACTACACATGGAACCGAAATTTACAAACTCCGCATTGAAGATAATGGATCTGGAATTCCACCTCGCTACATTCCCGCCGCTTTCGGTCAAGTGCTATTTGGCTCCAAATACAAGCTTAAACAAATGAGAGGAACCTTTGGCTTAGGCGGAACCATGGCAATCCTTTACGGACAGATAACCACCCATCGACCAGCTTATGTGGTTTCAAGCACTGGTGGAGCAAGAATTTTCATGTATCGTCTAATGATTGACATCCAACGTAACCGTCCAATAATTCTGGAAAAGCGAACAATGCTCAACAAGACGGGTTGGAGAGGAACAATCGTTGAATTCAGCCTTGAAGGCGACTATTTTAGGGCTATGCCAAAAATCCTCGAATACTTCAAGCAAACAGCAGTTATGAACCCCTACGCAAACTTAACTTTCGTTGATCCCCGAGGGAGACTTTACATATTTAGGCGAGTCACAACCAGAATGCCTCCTCCGCCTAAGGAGACTAAGCCCCATCCCTATGGAATCGACGTTGAACTTCTTCAGCGTCTAATCCAAATAACTGACTGCAAAAACATGCTTGATTTTTTGAAGAAACATTTTCACCGTATAGGTGATAATATAGCGAGAAAATTTTTGGAATTCGCGGAAATTGATTTTTTAAAAGACCCGAAAAAGCTTACTCATGATGAAATTGTTCATTTGGCAAGGGCTATGAAAAGTTTTCCCGATTTTCTTCCTCCAGATGCGAGTTGTTTGTCTCCCCTCGGTGAAGAATTGTTGAGGGCTGGAATCCTTAAGGAGCTTAAGCCCGAATTTATTGCTGTTTGTCAACGTAAACCCTCAACCTACGCTGGGCATCCCTTCATAGTTGAAGTTGCAGTAGCCTATGGAGGCGAAATTCCAAGAAAAAACGATTTCATATTATACCGTTTCGCCAATCGAATTCCACTCTTATACGATGAAGCCAGCGATGTCTCCTTCAAGGTAATCCACTCAATCAATTGGCGAAGATACCGAGTTACGCCTGACATGCCAATAGCCATACTTGTCCACATATGCAGCACTAAAATCCCATACAAAACGGTTGGAAAGGAGTTTATCGCCGATAGACCGGAGGTCAAAAAGGAAATTTTAAATGGTATACGTGAAGTCGCTAGGCAACTGCAAAGATATCTTTCAAAAAGGGAATACGCCGAAAGGCAAAGAAGAAGGCTTAACATCTTTGCTAAATACTTACCGAAAATCGCTGAGTTTTCAACCAAATTGGCTGGAATGGAACAGCCTCCAGATATTAATGGATTGTTAAGGAGTGTGGAAAAGCTTGGTCTCGAATCGTAAGGTTTCTGCTTTAGAAAGGAAAAAGGAAGTTTTGGAGAATCTGAAGAGGTTTGGAGCAGAAATATATAAGCAAATGATGCTCGGAAGGTTTCCACAAATTCAAATGCCCAGTCGTTCAATAGAAAACATCTACTATAACCCAGAACTCCGCCAATATGTTTTAGGAAACAAAACTGTACGGAGAAGCGCGAGAAATATAAGACATATAAGACCCTTCACGCAGCTTGTCTGGGCAGCCTACTTCGCCTACGAACTGACTTCCCAAAGGAAAACATCAACCCTTAGAGACGTTTACTACTCCTCACAAGCTTACGAAGTACCATTCAAAGACCAACCGGAATCAAACAGTATAATAACAGACCTAGAAACCGTAATAGGATTTTCACGAGAAGACTTCAACATTTTCCCAGAAGAACGCTCAGCAGTTTTCGGAGACCTAACAATCGAATATACTGTGCCAGGATATGAAGGAAAACGCTTAAACCTCACTTCGCATCCGGACGGAGTAATGATTGGTCCAGCCTTAACAAGCGCTGAATTTGTAAAAACAAGTGCAGATAAGGTTATTGCAATAGAGAAGGGCGGTTTATTCACACGTTTTATCGAAGAGCGGGTTCATGAAAAGTTTAATGCCATACTCGTTTTGACTGCTGGTCAAGCTCCGCGAGCAACAAGACATTTCATCCACCGCCTAAATAAGGAGCTTGAACTTCCAGTTTACATTTTCACAGACGGAGACCCTTGGGGAATGCACATCGCCATGGTCATAATTTCTGGTTCGGCGAATGCAGCTCACCTGCGTGAGCTTACAACTCCAGATGCAAAATGGAGCGGAGTATGGGCAACCGATATAGTTGATTACAAGCTTCCAACCGATCCTCTAACGGAAATCGATATTAAGAGGTTGTACGAGCTTCAGCGTGATCCACGATATAAAGATAAGCTTTGGCAGAGGGAAATCAAAACTTTTCTAAAAATAAGGCGTAAAGCTGAACAAGAAGCTTTCAGCCGCTATGGGCTCACGTATATAGTTGACGAGTATTTACCAGCAAAACTAGAGGAAACTTAGCCTATCCCACATCATATTCCACAGCTATGTTTTTCGGGAGAACGGATTTACGTATCAATAGCTCTATACAATTATCATAGACTGTTTTGATGAAACCATAAACGTAACAATTAGTTTTTTCAGGGTTTAAATTAAGATTTGAGGTCAT
>JAOZNA010000091.1 GCA_029934005.1 Candidatus Bathyarchaeota archaeon | reverse complement strand
ACAATTTGTTCGTCAAGGTGAGCATATGACTGAGTGGATATGCCTCAAATGCGGAAGAAAATGGACAACAGAAGATCCTCCAGACCCAAGGTATTGTCCAAGCTGTGGAAGCCCTACAATAATGGAGTTTAAAGGGAAGAAATAGCATTCCCTCATTCCATCTTTTTAAGAACTGCTCTAACTTTGAATTTGGTAGGTAGAGATTTATGTAATAACAGCGTTATCAATTATTGATTAGAATGAGGCCTCCATGCGAACTCGTAGTAAAATATTTGCTTCCAGCCTTCCGCAGTTTAATAGCGAAGGAATTGACAGAAAAATACGGTTTTACGCAGATTGAAGCTGCAAAAAAGCTTGGAACAACCCAGGCGGCGATAAGCCAGTACTTAAGTTCAAAAAGAGGAGAAAAATACATTAAGGAAGTGGAAAGTTTACCGAAGGCAAGAAAATTAATAGAGGAAATCGCCAAGTGTATAGTTGAAGAAGAAGCCACAACCATTCAAAATATACGGAAATTCTGCCAGCTCTGCAAAAGTTTAAGGCAGGAAAAGGCTTTATGCAAACTTCACAGAGAAATCGCCGTTCTACCAAGCGTATGTGACATATGTCCATCAGAACAATAACACAAAATTAATTTACAGCTAACAGTACGAACTATAAATGAAAATATTGCCGGGGTGGTCGAGAGGCGAGGCGGCGGGCTGCAGACCCGCTTTACGTGGGTTCAAATCCCACCCCCGGCTCCAAAACAAGCTAGAAACTAGTTTTACTGTTCAAAACAGATAAATTTATCCTTTAAATCTAAAAATACTTTAGATATAAATGTAAAAAATTGAGCTTGTTAAACAGAGTTTAGGGATAATATTATTAAGAGATTAAATTAAAACAAGTTTTTGAACTAAGCTGTTGATATTAGAAGCGGTGAGTAATGTGTCTTGTGTGTTAAAGGAAGTTTGTATTAAGAACTTCAAGAGTTTTAAAAATCTTAAGATTCGTCTTAAAAAATTCAATGTAGTCGTAGGACCAAATGCATCAGGTAAAACTAATTTCATTGAATTTTTTAAGTTCCTTAAAAAATCTTTAGTAGAAGTGCAACGTCCTTACGTGCCATATATTGAGTGGTGGAGTTATCGAAACATTGTATGGGAAGGAAAAGAAGAATTACCGATAGAAGCTGTGCTTAAATTTAAAATAGATGGATATGATGTGGAATATCAAGTTTCTTTTGGTGGAGTAGGGGGTTTTTTCCGTATACTATATGAGCGATTACAAATAGATAAGAAAGTTTTATTGGAAAGAGAAGGACAGGTACTTAGAATCAGGCATACGGCGGAATTCATTAAAGAGAATATGAAGAAAGTAAATGTAATAATTAAAAGGATAAATGAATTCTTACCGATAACCAGCAAATTTAAACGTGAGTTTACTTCTAAAGATTTATCGGAGCAAATTTTGAAACTCCCTGGCGAATTCAGTAATTTATTACATCTTGAAACACTTTTTCTCCCTTTCAGTACACGTTTCAAAGACCTACGTCCAACATTAATATCCCCCCGAATTTCTCCAGAGGAAGATATTGGGGTTATTATATTACCAGTTAGAAAACGTACTAGGTTTCCTTTCCTTACTATAATAAATGAACTGAACGCAGCGATAGGTGATTTTACAATTCTTCGTCATCCAAACATGAAAGAAATAAAATCTCCATCATTACCTAAAAAAGAAAATATTTTATTAGAAGACTCCACTAACTTATATAACATTCTCTATAGCTGGTTTACTGAAAAACGAAAATTACCGGAGAGAATAGAAAGAGCTCTAATCGAGCTTTTCCCAGACATACAAATCGGATTCAAATTGACCCACGAAGGAAAAGTTTTCATGCAAATATATGAAAAAGGAGTTGAACTTGATCCTCCATGCATACCTGATGGACTATACAAGGTTCTAACAATATTAACTGCTATAGAACTTAAACCTTCTTTGTTAGCAATTGATGAAATAGAAAACTCGCTTTATGCCGAGGCATTAGAATATATCATTGATGAATTAAAAGCCTCTGAGTCAATAGTCATAATTACAACGCACTCACCATTGGTGGTAGATATGATAGACTTAGAAGATTTATTGATTGCTGAAAAAACAGGAGAAGGAACTGTTCTGAAAAGAGTTAAGAACCCAGAAAAAGTCAGAGAGAAATTGAGTGAACTAAAAATCACGCAAAGTGAGTCATGGCTTTATGGTGAACTAACTAAATGAATACGAGAATAATAATACTATGTGAAGATAGTCATGGAATAGGCTTCTTTAAAGAACTTATATCTAGATTTAAACAAGAAGGACTTATTTCTTCTCATTCTCATATAGATGTCACTAAATTTTACGGACCTTGCAATTCAAAACTAGAAAGACAACTTAAAGCAATGGCTTATTTGAAGAGGTGTGACTGCTTTATAATCATTGCTGATGCTGATGGAAAACCAATTGAAGAAACAAAAGAACGGATCGCTTTGCATGTACCCAATAACTTAAGGAACAAAACCCACATAGTTATTTTAAGCTATGAAATTGAAGAGTGGATCTGTATCAGTTTGGGAATCAAGATCACTGACAAACCTTCGGTTCTTTTAAAGCACAGGATAAGATATGAAAAATATGAGCTGCGACATTATGTGTCTAAACTTGACATTGATAAATTGCTAGTGAAATGTAGAAGTTTCTGTGAGTTTATTGATTGTTTGCGTCAAGCGAGGGTTTGAACGTATATGTTATTCTACCCCCCGCGGCTTCACAGCGCAATTTTTTAGGAAGAATGAAGGGAATATTATTTTTAGAGAATTTTCTTTCAAGTTTTTACAAAGCTTTTAGTTTAAGGAAAATTTTTCGGGATCTTCTTACTGTTTTGTCGAGTTTTCAGCCGCCAGTATCCGCGTAGGCGACAAGCACTTCGCTTTCCGGATTCACCCTTTCATCCTTAATCCTTCTCAAATTTTTCCCATTCGATATAAACACGAAAGTTCCAAGAACTCCCTCTTTCATTTTATCACTTTGCTCTTTATTATTTTCCTTCCATTTCTCACTAAATAAACTTAGCAAATACTCATATTTCGCATCATCTGGTATATTTAAGGTTTCAATTTGTTTTTCTGATCCGAACTGTTTCGCTATGTCAACGCTTAAATACCTTACCTTAACCTCCATGCTTCTCACAGCTTTTCATGCTTTCAAGTGAAACTATTTTGTTCCATTTTAAAAACTTTAACGAAGATTTGCTGTAAAAGTTATTATTGCGTAAGACCTAAACTGAGCTTGTGGCGTTTAAATGAGCCTAACACCATTGGAACTTGAAAGATATGATAGGCAAATTCGCATTTCTGAATGGGGTGTTGAAAAACAGAAAAAACTGAAAAAGGCAAAGGTTGTGGTTGCTGGTATCGGCGGTTTAGGCGGCTTGGCTGCACTTTACCTAACGGCTGCAGGAATCGGAAAGATAGTTTTAATAGACAAAGGAAAATTTGAACTAAGCAACCTGAACCGGCAAATTTTAGGCTGGAAAAAAGACATTGGAAGATTTAAAGTTGAAGCTGCGAAGGAAAAACTTGAAGAGTTAAATCCGGAAACGAAAATAGAAACCAAAATTGAGGAGATAACCGAAGAAAACGTAGGTAGTCTCATAGAAAACGCAAATGTTGTTGTAGATGGAATGGACAACTGGAAAACAAGATTCATTCTAAACAAGTACTGCGTTCTCAAAAAAATTCCATTCGTTCACGCTGGAGTTTCAGAATTTCACGGACAAATAACCACAATAATGCCTGGAGAAGGCCCATGCCTACGCTGCATTCTTCCAAGAAATCCTCCAGAAAAAGAAAAAATTCCAGTGGTGGGTGTTACACCCGCCTTGTTTGCTTCCCTACAAGCCATGGAAGCCATAAAAATCATAATAGGAATAGGAAAGCCACTTGTTGGAAAAATGCTTTTCATAGACGGAAAAGAAATGGTATTTGAAACCGTAAGAGTCGAGAAAATGCCGGATTGTCCAATTTGTGGTGAAAAATCGTAAAATATTTCCACTTTAATTTTTATTGTTTACACAAGGTTATTAAGGCATGCTAATTATATAATATTGAAAGGTTTGGAAACATTTGGAAAACTGTATTGTATGTGGTAAGCCCCTTAGCGGGAAACACTTTTCGATTTGTAAGGAATGCTTATCTAAAGGATGGATAGATTGCAGCACAAGACTTACGGAGAAAAGGAAACAAATTATGGAAAACGCAAGTAAAGTCTTAACAAAGTTTACTGAAAAATAAACATCAACAAATTTATTTATGCTGCTGAACCACTGAATAGTTAGTGATTTCCATGCAGAACGATAAAGATAATCCAAGCTTTCTTAAAACCGAGAAAAAAGTTGTGAGATGCATAACTGGTCCAGAACTGCACTGTAAGAACTGGCAGATTGAAGGAATACTTCGAATGCTACACAACGTTTTAGACCCGGAAGTTGCAAAAGACCCGGAAAACCTCATAGTTTACG
>JAOZNA010000090.1 GCA_029934005.1 Candidatus Bathyarchaeota archaeon | reverse complement strand
GGCTTGCTTGGAAACGCCGCCGAAGTGCATCCGGAACTCGTAAAACGCGGAATAATCCCAGATGTACTTACGGATCAAACAGCCGCGCATGATCCTTTAAACGGTTATTACCCTGCTGGCTTATCTAAGGAAGAGGCAGATAGGCTTAGAGAAAATAACCCATCTGAGTATATGAAAAGAGCACGTGAAAGCATAAGGGAACACGTAAAAGCCATGGTTCAGATGATGGAAAAGGGAGCAGTAACATTCGAATACGGCAACAACATACGCCAAGAAGCATACAATGCTGGATTAAAAGAAGCATTTGCATTTCCAGGCTTCGTTGTAAGATATATAAGGCCAATGTTCTGCGAAGGAAGAGGGCCGTTCCGCTGGACAAGTCTAGTAGGCGATCCAGAAGACATATACAAGCTTGACGACGTTATACTCAAAGAATTCTCCTACAACGTGGAACTTTGCAGATGGATACGCAAAGCAAAGGAATACGTAAAATTCCAAGGTTTACCAGCACGCGTATGCTGGCTCGGATACGGCGAAAGAGCAAGATTCGGAAAAATAATAAACGATATGGTAAAAAACGGAGAGTTATCCGGCCCAATCTGGATAGGACGCGACCACCTTGACGGCGGAAGCGTGGCATCACCAAACCGCGAAACAGAAGGAATGAAAGACGGAAGCGACGCAATAGCCGACTGGCCAATTCTAAACGCTTTATTAAATGCCGTAGCAGGCGCAACATGGGTAAGCGTTCACCACGGCGGAGGCGTAGGCATAGGCTACAGCATACACGCAGGCATGTGCCTAGTCGCAGACGGAACACCAGAAGCCGAAAAACGCCTAGTACGCGTACTAACAACAGATCCAGGAACAGCCATAGTACGACATGCAGATGCAGGCTACGAGAAAGCCCAAAGAATAGCGAAAGAGAAGAATATAAAAATGCCAATGTTAAAGTAAAGACTCTCTACGATGAACTGGCAGAGCTTATAGCCTCAATATTCAGAAATTTGTAGTTTTATCAGGATGTCTGGGAAAGGATAGATATAGCTCTCATTGGTTGTTGAAAAATTCATAGAGAAAACAATGTTAAGGATCTTGAACGACAATTAGACATGTTCCCTATCCATCTCCTTACGATTCGTTCTATTGCTAGATTTGCTGCTATGTTCATTGTTAAAATAGAATATTTTAATAAATAAAAAGGGGAAGGGAATGTTTAGTTGCAGTAAAACGGCTTTCCTCCTCCTAATCCTCCACTTGCTCCTTGCAGTATTGTAATTTCACTTGTAGTTTTCACATTGTTTAATAATGTTTCTTCTGGCTTATCTGATGTTACATATATTACAAAGTAATAGTGTCCAGGTTGACTTGGGCTCCAGTTAAATTGGAGATCCTTAATTTGATTTGAGTTTAGTGTTACTTGTTCTTTATATATCAATGTGGAGTAGTAAGGGGATGGTAGCCACTCCCAATCTTCCATGCGTATAAAGCCTACGGAAACGCTAAATGTTTCTCTAGTGGTTCCGTTGTTCAGAACTGAAAAGTCCAAATTTACTACATGGAGAGTATTTGTAATCTTAGGGGACGCTGAAGCTTCTGTAACCGCAAAGTCATAAATTGGGAATGGTTCACCTAGGCAATAAAGTGTCCCATTCATTGTAGAGAACAAAATTCGCTTCTCTATCAAAGCTGGGGAAGATACTATTGGGCCATCACTTAAGAAGTCCCATATGATATGACCGTTTGTTTCATTTAAACAGTACAATCTTCCGTCCAATGAACCAATGTAAATTAGGCCGTCGCCGCTAATTACTGGTGAAGAAAGATTTAGCGGACCAATAGTTTGTGTCCATTGAATGCTTCCATCGGAGCATCTAAGTGCATATAACGTTCCATCCTCTGATCCGAAAATTACGAAGTCATGTGAAATGTCAATTGCCGGAGATGAGGATATTGGTGCAAAAGCTGGCTCTTGCCAAACTAAATCTCCTGTGAACGCATTTAGTGCCAACATCCAAAAGTTTACCCCTCCTCTTCCCGATGTGCCAATGAAAACTTTTTCGTCAGCAACAGCTAATCCTGCTGTTATTGAATTATCTGTTATGGGAACATTCCAAACAACTTGACCAGTGGTTTGGTTTAAGGCAAAGATTTCGCATGGAGTGAAATCGTTTCCGTAGGTTGCAACAAATATCATTCCATATGAACTCGCTGGAGAGGACACAATCTGTGTTGATGTTGGGAATTCCCAAACTAAATCTCCCAAAGTTCGGTTAAGTGCAATTACAGAACCTCCAGTGGGGTTCCTAACAGCGAATATGACGAGGGTTTCGTTTTGAACCGGATCGGGAATTAATGGTGAAGCAAATGTTTCTGTTTCTGATGGAAGCGGGTACTCCCACATGATGTCTCCCGTGGCTTCATCAAATGCATAAATCATTCCTGGTTGGGTTCCGTTGCAGAGGGTTCCAACAAATATTTTTCCGTCTGTTGCTGCACATGTGGCGTGTACTCCAGAGCTCACCTCGGATGTCCATATGCCTTCTCCATCCATTAAGTCTACGTCAGAAATTGTTCCTCCGCTTGTTGCGGTTATAACCTGAAGACCGACTATAATTGATGAACTCGATGTTGCTATATGGTCAAGAGAATTTGTCCAAAGCAGCTCTGTTAATGTTCCCTTAAAACTTGAAAAACCAGTTCTGGACGGGCCATTTCTGTGTTGTGTCCAGCTACCAAATTCAATGTCCGACTTAGGCTTAATAGGAGCTCCGTTAGACGGAACTTTAATGGGGGAATAGTTAACGTTTAAGTAGACTATTGGGATTTTCGATAGTTTAACTCCTACAGAAATCTGAGGTGTTTGATTTGTATTCCACTGGTTTAATGCGTATCCTATTGTAGTAGAATATGCGAATGGAAATATCTCTCCAGCCGAAAGACAGGCGTCAGAATTTCTATCTAACGAAATTTGCGGTTGAAGCTGGCTTTCTAGAGCGCCTATTAATCCCAAACGGCCAAATATTGAGCCATTTGAAAATTTAACTGTTCCATTACTTGAGCCAGTAAATATACTCCATTGGCCTGGACTAACAGTAGGAGGAGCTGGGTCTGGAACAGTTAGCCATCCTTGGGCTATTTCATGATTTTTGCAAGCAGTTAAAATTACTCTCCCTTTTCTTTTAAGCTTTGTAATAAAGCCGCCGCTATGGCATGTATCCAGAATAATTAGTGTACAGTTGGAATTTTGCAGGTCACCGTAGCTTAATAACTTATCTAATTCTGTATCGAAAAGTTCCTCGTAGTCTGATGGGTTATCATGGGTCGGAGCTGGTACGCCATTTGGGTCTTGTGGCACAGGATCGTCTCCACGTCTACCTAGTTGCATATAATAACTGCCATTAAATTTCGACTGGGATGAGTGCCCAACATAATAAAAGATTCTTATTGTTAAGCTATTGTTTTCTCCAGGTCCCGTTGCTGCCAAAAAGTTTTTTATCTCATTTTTTACGTTAACTTCTTTTGACTTTCCTTTGAAATAGGAAGAGTATTGAGGCATTGGATCATAAGATAATAGGTGAATGTAGCTGGTACAGTTAACATACCCTGCCCAGTTTGTTGTGTTTTGCCAGTTTGGAAATTTAAGCAATTCTCCAATTAGATACTGTCCTGATCTCATGGGAAAGTCGACACTTCCTGGAGTCCCAGGGGTACCGTTTGCGAAGAATCCTTCAACAACTAAAAGACGAAACACTATTGATGTTCCAATACTTTGAATATTTACTGTTTTTTCGCCTTGCAATTCAATTGATACGACGAAAAAACTTAGAATGATAGCTGCAGAGCAGAAAATGACAGCAACATTCCTTCTCAAATATCTTTCTCCACCTATAAATTTAGCTTAGAAAACACTAGTGTGAATTCTAAGCATGTAGCTTTTTAATTAACCATAATATAAAAATTATGGAAAAGAATTCTGTTAATTGATGACTAGGCTTTTAAATAATGAGAATTAATTTTTAACTATGAAAGTTCTATTCGTTTGTTGGGGAAACGCTTACAGAAGCATTGTGGCAGAAGCTTTACTAAAAAAGTTTAGGCCGGATTGGAGAGTTGAATCGGCTGGGATTAATCCAGCTGGCTTTGTTTCAGACCTTGCCAAACAGTTTTTGGCCGAAGAAAATGCTGAAAAATATATGAAGCATTTTCCTGAGAGTTTAGAAGAGAAAAGGCTTACTGAATATGATATTATTGTTGTGATGGAGGAAAAACTGAGGCGTATGGCAGTTGAAAGGTGTCCAAGTTGTGCAGGTAAGGTAATTGCTTGGAACATTGAGGACCCTTATTTTCTTCCCAGAGAACATGCTCAAAGAATTTTTGAAGAGATAAAGAGAAAAGTTTTGGAATTAGTTAACTCGGTTGGTTCATTCTAAAATTCGAAGTAGTCCATCATGCCAAACTTAACTCATATTCAACTCTACGACATCATAAAAACGTCAAGTTTCCGCAAACCTTTATTATTTTTCATTTCACCTTTAAACTTGGGCGGCGGGTCTAGG
>JAOZNA010000089.1 GCA_029934005.1 Candidatus Bathyarchaeota archaeon | reverse complement strand
TAGCAAGACTTCCAAACATAAAAGGAGTCGCGGTGGGAGTATCAAAGGAAAAACATGCAAATGAAACTTTCAAACTACTTAGAGAAAACTTGTTATGAAACATGCTCCCGTTAAAATTGCCGTTTATGGTGTAATACATGGCTAATTATATAATAAGAAATTTTACTGATGGAGATGAAAAGAGAATAATTGAGCTTTTTAACGAAGCTTATGAAAAGTTTAGCGGCTACGTCCCTCGAACAATCGAATATTGGCGTTGGTGCTGTCTGAAAAGGCCTGACGTTAAAAGAGATGGAATTTTTCTCCTTTTCAATAAGGAAAACGAAGATTTAGAAGGCTACGTGGTTGTCGGCTTGTCTGGTAACATTTGGGAGTTATGTACCAAACCTAACCGCAGAGATGCTGCTCTAATTCTCCTTGAAAAAGCTATTAACTATCTAAACGAAATGGGCATTTCCGCTGTAAATGTGAACGTTCCTAAAGACGACAAAGCATTAAATGAAGCTTGTAGAAAAATGGGGTTCGCTGAAGTTGATGCCCAAAAATTATTTCTAGGCATTTTAAGCTTCAAAAAGCTAATTTCAACGCTTGCATCTGATAAGGAAAAGATTCTTTCAAAAAATTTCAAGGAAAAAATTTGCCTAAACATCGAAAACTCTCCTTTTTGGGTCGAAAGGACCGTCTCAGTAAGTATCGATGGTAAAAAAATAGAAGTCCATGAAGGATTAGCGGACTCTCCAACTATTTTAGTCAAGACGGATGTAAAAACTCTTTTAGCTATTTTAGTAGGAGCTTTAAGTCCTTGGCGGGCCATTCTGAACTTAAAGATGAAGGTTAAACCCCCTTGGAAAATTTTTGTTCTAAATCGTTTTCTTTGTTCTTTACGGATGAACGATTTTTGGTTTTGGCCTTTGGGAGATTTCGGCTGAGGAGAACTTATGACTAGCGGATTTTTCTGCCGTGAATTTCGTGAAGACGATAAGGAAGAGATTGAAAAGCTAGTTGAATCCATTTTCAGCGGATTTCTAGAGGGAAAATTCTGGAATTGGAAATATAAGGAGAATCCTTACTTTGATTCTAGACTTGTAGCAATAGCTGAAGCCAACGGCGAAATCATCGGATGCAACCATTGGCTACTAAGAGAATTAAAGTATTCACGTTCAACCGTGGAGAAAGCAGTTTTAGCTGCAGATGTGGCTGTTAGACCCGATTATAGAGGAAGAGGAATCGGCAGTCGGCTACTACAATTTCTGAGATCCTCCCCTATTGTGAAAAATAGGGATATAGCACTAATCTACATGTTTGCAGATCCAGAACTAGCCAAGAAATTTCATACACCTACAGCCGGATACATTTTGGCACGCGATGGAACAGCACAATACACAAAAATTTTGAACTGGAAAAAAGTAAAACAGACTATAGAACAGTTAAATGAAGAGATAAAGTCCGGAAAACTCAGGAAAAATCTCCCAAAAAGTGATCTGAAGATTCTCTTTAAAATAACTGCAGCCCCTTCCCTTTACATCCACATTAAAGAAGATAGCTTAGTTCTGGGTAATGGCAAGGACTTAAAGGATGACGTAGATGTTTTAATTTCAGGAGATTTATCCGTTTTTAATAGAATTAAAATGTCTAAAAGGAGAAAATGGAGCTTTCTGAAGGCCTTATTGACAAGGAAACTGAAAATTAGGATGAAGCTAACCAAACTCTCCAGCTTTTTCGATGTCTTATGGATCTTTGAGAAAATTTTCAGCAAGAAAATGACTTAAAGGTCGGGTCTAGCATGACTGTTGTTTTTTGGAACAGAAAAATTCAACAAGCTTCAGTTGAAGATTTAAGGGAAATCCAGCTGAAACTCCTTAAATGGCAAGTTAGAAGAGTTTATGAAAAAAGCGTTTTCTATCATAAAAAGTTTAAAGAAGCAGGAATAAAGCCTTCACAAATTAGCAGTCTGGAAGACATAGCGAAGCTTCCCTACACTTCGAGAGAAGAACTAGAAGCCAACTTCCACGACGTTTTAGCTGTTCCAACATCAGATATTGCAACAATTCGTATGACAAGCGGCACTACAGGTCACCCACTTAGGATAGCCCATACCAAAAGGGACATCGAAATGATAGCTGAGGCATCTGCAAGAAAACTCACTTATCACGGCGTCACAAAAAATGATCTTGTGCAGGTTACCGCCGCTTACGGTTTGTGGCAGGGCGCATGGTCGGTGCATTGGGGCGCCGAGAAAATTGGTGCGTGCATAATCCCAACTGGTCCAGGCGATACAGAAAGGCAAATTCTCATGATTAAACAGCTGGGCACAACTGTTCTTTATGGAGTTACAAACTATCATTTCCGAATCCTTGAAGTAGCTAAAGCTCTAGGTGAAGACTTGAGAAATTATAGCTTAAGAATTGGCATTTGTGTTGCCGAGAAACCTAGCAAAGAACACATTCGCATGCTAAAGGAGGGGTTCGGCTATGAGAAGGTCGTTATTGACTATGGTGCAACAGAGTTTCCAGGATTCTCCGTTCAATGCGAGGAGGAAAGAGATTTTCATCACATTTGGGCAGACTTCTACCTCATTGAGGTTATAGATCCCGAAACGCATGAGCCCCTTGAAGAAGGAGAACGAGGCGAACTTGTAATTACAAGCTTGCAGAGGGAAGCCTTTCCATTAATAAGGTATCTTTCGCGGGACATAACAGAGTATGCTGGTTTCGAAAAGTGTTCTTGCGGAATGAGTCATCCAAAAGTTGGAGTAAACATTGATAGGGAAGATTTTATGGCTAAAATCCGGGGAGTAACCGTCTTTCCTGGACACGTGGAAGCTATTCTAAGCCAATATTCGGAGCTTACGGGAAGATGTCAAATAATAGCAGATAAACGCACGCCAAGGCAGGAAGTTACGTTAAAGGTTGAGACAAGCCGAACTCTATCTAAGGAAGAGCAGAAATCCATCAGAGAGAAAATAATTGAAGAAGCTAGGAACCGTGTAGGCGTAACTTTTAACGAGGTTATTTTCGTTCCAAACGGAACCTTTGGAGGAAAATTCAGGAAAACGATCGTAATAGCATAATTTTGCTTCGCTGAGGAAAAATTCATGATTGTCTGTTTTTCAGCATCCCACAAGAAAGCGAGCTTGCCTCTACTTGAATCGTTAAATATTCAAGACGAAGAAGGTTTCATGAAAAAGCTTTGCTCTGAAGGTCTAACTCAGGAATGCGTACTCCTTCAAACTTGCCATCGAGTCGAAATCTACTGCGTTATGCGGAATTCGGATAAAGATTACGCTGTGAAAGAGATTTTGAAGTTCTGGAGCGTTAAGACAACAACAAGCCTAGATATATTAAAGAAGACAGTCGAAATTTACTATGGCAAAGAAGCCCTAACCCACCTCTTCTTTCTAGCTTCAGGGCTCGAATCAATGGTTCTAGGCGAGGATCAGATTCTAGGTCAAGTGCGATCAGCATATGTGAAAGCGAAAAAGCTTGGATCGGTTGACTTGATTCTCGAAAAAGCTTTCATGAAAGCCGTCAACGTTGGAAGGCGTGTAAGAACCGAAACAGCCATTAATGAAAAACCGGTTTCTATAAGCTCTATCGCGGTCGACCTTGCCGAGAAAGACTTTGGAGATTTTAAGACCGTTAAAACTCTGGTAATAGGTGCAGGTGAAACCGGCTCAATCATTGCTCAAAACCTTAAGAAGAAAGGTGTAAAGAGCATTTTTATCGCCAACAGAACCTTCAAGAGAGGTTTAGAGCTAGCCTCGAAAGTCGGAGGTAAAGCCGTAAAGTTTGAAGAGATATTACATGTATTCCCCAAGATGGATTTGGTTTTCGCCGCAATTTCAGTTAGTAAGCCAATTTTCAAAGCCGAACAGATAAGAAAGACGCTTTCTAAAAATGGATCTATGAAAAGATTATATATTGTTGACGTTTCGCAGCCTAGGGCCTTTGACGAAAAAGTTGGCTTGCTTAAGGGCGTTACTCTTAAGAACATTGATGACTTAAAGGCTATTGTAGAGGAAAATTTGAGCAGCCGACAGGTTGAGGCTGAAAAAGCAAAAAAAATTGTTTTTGAGGAGCTAGAAAGATTTGAGCGCCAACTTGCAAAGCTTTTCGCTGAACCCCTAATTTCAGAAATTTGTAGAAAAATCGAGGAGGTTAGGCAAAAAGAACTTGAAAGAGCCATTCGAAAAATGGGCGAGTCTGACAAGAGAAAACTTATGGTTATGGACAGGTTTTCGAGAGAGCTTGTTGAAAGAATCCTTCAAGAGCCTATTGAACAGCTTCGGGAAGCCGCCCTAAAAAATAACGGCTCATTGCTTTCGGCTGCTAGGGAACTCTTCGGAATAAAGAAAGGGGAAGGCAAAAAAGTTGTCTAAGTCTAAAGAACTTTTTGAAAAGGCGAAAAGGTTTATTCCAGGCGGAGTGAACAGTCCAGTAAGAGCCTTTAGTCCATATCCATTTTTCACCAAGTACGCGAAGGGCTCGCGGATCGTTGATGTTGACGGCAAAGAATACATAGACTATTGCATGGGTTATGGCCCACTTATTCTTGGACATTCTCCTGAACCCGTTGTTGAAGCCGTTAGGGAGCAGCTTGAAAAGGGAACCTTGTATGGGACTCCGACAGAGCAGGAAGTAGAACTAGCTGAGTTCATCTGCGAAGTTGTGCCCTGCGCCGAAATGGTTAGGCTTGTCAACACGGGAACTGAAGCCACTATGAGCGCCATCAGGGTTGCGAGGGCTTTCACTGGAAGAAAGAAGATTGTGAAGTTTGAAGA
>JAOZNA010000088.1 GCA_029934005.1 Candidatus Bathyarchaeota archaeon | reverse complement strand
TACCCAAGCGGTTTTTGCTTCTCCTAGGAATTCTTCGTATGCTAGGCGGTCTACCCATTCGTCTGGAACTTCAAACATGAATTCCTCGCGGTGTTCTTCAACAAATGTTGTGAGTGGGTCTATTTCCCGCGAGAATGGCTTGAGTTTGGGAAACATGTCTGGTGTATGAGCAACCATGTGTAGGAAGCTTATTTCCGTAAGTTTTGGGGCTCTCTGCCTTAAGGCGTCTCGGATGATTACGCCTGAAACTGGGTCTATGTAGAGTTCTGATACCCGTCTGCCAAATTTTGTTGCAAATATTTTTTGTCCGTTTACCTCAATCATTTCTTCCTCGTATAGAAAATGCAGAATTTTTGCGATTAACCCCTTTATTGTTTTTGGGTCGTACTGGTAAGCGTAAAAAGTTTTTCCGAAAAAATCGTATAAGCCTTGTTCGGTTTTCGCAAAGTCGGATGCAATCGTAGCCAGAACATGCGACCTTAGGATACGTTCAACAGCCAATTTAGACCATATTCTTTCCGGCTTGGCTAAAACGTAACTTTCCATCAAATAATCTCGTTCATCAGCAGTTCTTGCAATTAAAATCGCCTCTCCAATTTTGTCATATTTTGGTCTTCCAGCCCTACCAGCCATCTGCTTATATTCGAGAACAGCAATTGGGTAATAACCATATCCGGGTTCATAACGTCTATAATCATGAATTATAACCGTTCTTGCCGGGAGGTTAACTCCGAAAGCAAGTGTGGGAGTAGCAGTTAAAACTTTGATTTTTCCGTTTCTAAATTCTTCTTCAATTATTCTCCGGTGTTGTCCTCCTAGTCCGGCATGATGGAAGGCGGTTCCATGCCTAACAAGTTCTGCTAGAAGCTCGCTTATTCTAGTCTTCTCTCCAGCAGCTAAAATTCTTTCCGCAACAGCGTTTAAAGATCTCTTTAACGGTTTTGAAAGCAATTGTTCAACTCTTTTTGAAGCTTTTTTGGCTAAAGAAACAGCTTTTTTCCTAGTTCCAGCGAAAATTAATGCTTGAGCACCCATTTTTACACTGTGAACCGCCAAGTTTATAGCTGGATTTTTCGTTGTTTTCTCAATTTTAATTGCGCTTCCGTCCTTAAACATTATTTCGTTCTGGCATAATACGCCTTCTTTTAGAGTTACTGGTCTCCATTCGGTTGTTATATATTCTGCATTTAACCATTCAGCAATTTCATTTGCATTTCTTATAGTCGCGCTTAATGCCAAAATTTGGATTTCAGGATTTATCTGCATAAGTCTCGCTAAAACAACCTCTAGGGTTGGACCACGTTCCGCATCATTAAGCAAATGCACCTCATCGGCAACCACAAGGGAGATTTCATCCATCCATTTGGCTCTATGTCTAAGCAGTGAATCCGCTTTCTCATTGGTCGTTATTATTATATCGTAGCGTTCAAGCCAAGGATCGCTGCTGTCATAGTCACCAGTGCTTAGTGCTACTCGAATTCTCTTACCATCTGGTTTCCTAATAGTTGTATACTTCTTAAATTCAGCAAATTTTTCATTTGCCAATGCACGTAAAGGCGTTAAATAGAGAACCTTCCCACCATTTTCTAAAATATGCTTCACTGCACAGAGTTCTGCAATCAGAGTTTTACCAGAGGCGGTTGGACTTGCCAAAACAAGGTTTTTCCCTTCTAAAGCCCCAGCCTTTATCGCTTCTTTCTGAGGCGGATAAAGCTCTACAATTCCAGATTTAATAAGAACAGCCTTAACTTCCTCTGGTACCGCTAGCTCCTCAACCCTCAACCTTAAAGACCTTTACCACAAATAAGGGAATACACTTTCTTTATAAACACTATTTAGACCAAATTATATTTTATTACAACAACTGCACACTCATAATTTGCTTTAATTGAGAAGAAGGCTTATTAACCAGACTAAAGAACTTACGTGTCTAACAAAAGGAATACTATGTTTTCTTTAGGTATCCTTCTCTCGGCTCGTATATTGTTCCGTCGCGGATTAGCTGTCCAATAAGTCTTTCAGCTTCTCGTTGTTCAATACCATGCTTCTTAAGCTCTTCTAAGAGAACGTCTCTTTCAACCATGCCCGTTTCTCGTTCCATTTCCACAAGCGTGCTTAAAACAATTTGAAGTTTATCCCTCAAGCTT
The DNA here is from genome assembly GCA_029934005.1 of Candidatus Bathyarchaeota archaeon. Classification (GTDB taxonomy): domain Archaea; phylum Thermoproteota; class Bathyarchaeia; order Bathyarchaeales; family WUQV01; genus JAOZNA01. The sequence continues at coordinate 2,715 of JAOZNA010000088.1, read as the reverse complement.
TTAGGCTTCCCAGTCATAATAGTATCAATGTCTATCTTCTTAGTAGCCACATCAATTCCGACCTCCCTAAGTGAACGGTTCATTATCGCTATTGCCGCTTCAGCGTCCTCAGCCAAAACTTCCTTGCGTAACGCCACACGTGCACGAGCTTCAGCTAAACGCACTAAAGATTCAAGCTGCCTCGCTGTAATGGCAACTGGAGAACCCTCAGTTTTGCTTGCAGCACGCATAGACAAATAGAAATCCTTCAGCCTTTCAATGGCTTCCTTAGTTAGAACAGGCTTTATGTTCCTAGCATAACTAATATATTTCCTCAAAAAATCAGGCGGAATAGGAGGCTCAAGAGGAGCCATTCCATGCCTATGCAACTCCAAAATATGCTGCGACATCTTAGCATCCGTCTCCTCGTCTGGAACGTCCCTTAAAACAAATATGAGGTCAAAACGGGACAAGATTGTAACTGGAAGGTTAATGTTTTCAGTCACAGTTCTATACGGGTCATATCTTCCAAGAGCCGGATTGGCTGCTGCAAGAATAGCTGTTCTCGCATTCAAAGTGGCAACAATCCCTCCTTTAGCAACCGAAACCGTATGCTGTTCCATCGCCTCATGAATCGCCACACGATCTTCAGGTCTCATCTTATCTATCTCATCTATACACGCCACACCTTTATCGGCTAAAACAAGCGCTCCAGCCTCTAAGGTCATCCCACCGCCCTTTTCACGAAGAACAGCCGCCGTCAAACCAGCCGCCGTAGTTCCCCTACCAGAAGTATACAAGCCTCTAGGAGCAATTCTCGCTACATATTGAAGCAACTGCGACTTGGCTGTTCCAGGATCACCTATTAAAAGAAGGTTTAGCTCTCCTCTAACATTCACATCGGGCAGATGCTTTGGAACCCCGCCAAAAAGCAGGTACATTATGGCTTCTTTAATATGGTCGTAACCATAAATTGAGGGGGCTATCGACTTTATCACTTTCCTATGAATCCAAGGATCTTTAGCAAGTTCCAGAATTTTTTGTTCCTCTTCAGGTGTAATTCGTGAAAGCTCAGGCTCTTTACTTTTAACATCAATGAAAATTGCGTCTAAGTGTAAACGGAAAACCCTAAGCCTTCCAGCTTTGGGAATTCTAGGAGCCGATGCCCTAGCGATCCCAACTATTGAAACATGATCGCCGGGTCTGGCAACATCTACGAGGTCTTTTCCCACAAGCTTAACTGTTAAGGCTCTTGGAAGCTGCCCCGGCGGCAAATCCTCCGGGCGTTCTTGTATACGTATGTCTTGAGAATCTATGAACGTAGATTGTTCCTGTATAAATTCGAATGGACCTGTTCTGCCGCATGTTGGATCGCTGCATCTTACTGGTGCTCTCAGAAAACTTCCAGTTTGATCTATGAATTGAATGGTTTCGCATCTTTTGCATTTAAAGGCAGCTCGCATTACCATTGGTCTTACTGGAGTTGCGCGTACAACTATTCCTTCAACCATTACGAGTTTGCCGATGTGTTCTGAACCTAAAGCTCGTAGAGAAGTGGCTTCTGGTAACTCCCTAATCCTAACTTCAACTTTTTCAATTTGCTCTGCATACTCCGGATCTTCAATCTGAAGCTGGTTGTAAGCCGCTCTACTTGCATATTGTAAATATTCGTCTGGTTTTTTCCTTAGGTTTTCAGCTAACTCCGAGTCAGCCGCCATTAAATCTTCAAAATCAATTATTATAGACGTTTTTCCCTCAATTGCCATTTGAATAAGCCTTTGACGATATTTTTCAGTTTTTAAAAAATCTTGAAAACGCTCTTGTGGATCCGCAGTTACGAGTTCTTCGGTCATTCTTCTTCACCCTTTTCTGAAGACAGAATCCTTGCTCTCCAATCAGAAATAGTATTATGAAGTTGCTGGTATAACGCCTTTTCTTCAACTGTTAAGTTTTCAAGCATCTGCAAAATTCTTGTTGGAGCAGACGCCAACGAAACAATCTTCCTTAATCTGCAATTCACTATATCCTTCGAAATTTTCACAGCTTTCTCATACTCCCTCATTTTATCTGGATTTTTCAAAGCCTTAATTCTCAGCTCCATCAAAAAACGCCTAAGTTTTGGATAAAAGCTTTCAGGCAAAGCCGAAATCTGCCTAGAGGTTTGAGCCCTTTCCTTCCAATGAATCTTATGAAGCCTAACCAAATCCAAAAAGTCTTCCTGTCTAAAACGCACCACACCAGCCCTTTCAAGCTCTCTTGCAGCCCAAAAAACAATTTCATACTCCTCCCCCTCTTTGAAAGGACCAAATTTTATCCCAGCAAGCCTTATTTCAGGATAACTCCTATTCGCAATTACTCTGACGGGAGTATTCTCAAATATGAAATCTACGTCCTCTATTGTTAAGTTAACTTTTTCTGCCACCATCCCCTCCCTTCTAAAACTTCCCTTTTAGTTGCTACATCACTTCTCTCATATAAGGATAGTTAATATGCCTTGAACATGGTTGAACAATGCCATAGGAAAGTTTAAAAGTTGGCTTAATGAAAAGTCGTACTCCAAAGTTTACAAATGTAAAATATGAGATGTGGTGAAAAATGACTGAACGTGTCTTCAAAAATTCTTCCTACTTGAATGCCAAATCAACAACTGGAACCGTTACAAGAGTCAAGGATGTAAGTCCAACAAGCGGAATGTGCCCAATATGCATCAGAAACTGCCCATTCCTATGTGAAATA
>JAOZNA010000087.1 GCA_029934005.1 Candidatus Bathyarchaeota archaeon | reverse complement strand
AGAGAAAGTCTTACAGAAGAAGGGATAAAAAGGCGTTGAGTTGCTTGGTCGTGGGTGTGGTGTTGATGAGCGCGGTGCCGTGGATGGTCGCGGCGTTAGGAGATGAAAATTTTTCAAAAACAAATAGCAATTTAAAAGTGGGCATCATGCCGGCTGAATCTGCAAGTTCCGTAACGATTTCTAATGAATATTTAACAATGACTGTTTATCCTGATGGAAATTTTAAAGGTACTAATGCTGCTGGAGAATGGATATTCTACCCTCGAGATACCTCTGACTTGACGATAAAAGTTGGTTCTAATGAATACAGTGTTGTTCATGGTTCTTTGGATAATTACAGAACAAAAGACACATACATAAATCCAAGTAATGATAAAGAAGCGATTACAGAATGGGATATTGAGACAACAGAGCATTCCTCTAAAGTAAAATATGGCTTCTGGCCCTACTGGATAGATTCTCAATCATACCAGCCAGATTGGAGCGGTTTGACCCATGTGTCTTATTTCTCTATGGACGCAAATTCTGATGGAACATTGGATACCTGCCATATTGGAGCAGATTACTATAATGTTAGAGATATTGCTCATTCTCATAATGTGAAGGTTACATTAACTGTTACAACACATGATCATAATAAACAAGATTATGATCATATACTGGCTTATCATAGGAATGATCTGGCAAACAATATATCTCAAAAGTTACAGTATTATGGTGCGGATGGTGTATCTATAGATTTTGAGGGTGTTAGTAGCACCAATTCCTATACTGGCGAATCGAATAAAGAGTTGATGGAACAATTTATGCAAACTTTACACGATACGCTAAAAAATGCAAATCCTAACTACCACCTTTCTTTCTGCGTTATGGGTAGCGTAGAAACGGTATATCGTAATGCTGATTTGTCACAATACATAGATGCCGTGTTTTTAATGGGCTATGATTACCACTGGTCGAGTGCCCCTACAACAGGAGCTCTCTCACCTTACGATGATCCAAACCAATTAGATGTAGTTGACTCTGTGAACTCCCTCAAAAATTATTATTTGCCAAATAAAATAATATTGGGATTGCCTTTTTATGGCTATGACTGGCCTTGCTCATCTAATCAGCCAGGGGCAAGTACTACTGGAAGTGGCACAGCAGTTCGAATGAAGGATGCAATCGCTAATGCACAGACCTATGGAAGAATTTGGGATTCTAACTCACACACGCCTTGGTATAGATATCAATCAGGCGATACATGGCACCAATGTTGGTACGATGATGATGAATCTCTTGGCTTAAAATTTGATTATGTTAACGATGCAAATCTTGGGGGCACAGGTTTCTGGGCTTTAGGCTATGAAGGAAATAATGCGAATATATGGAACGTAGTAAAAGAGAAATTTGGCAGCTCAGAAGGAATCTATGTAGAACAGCATATAAAACTTGAAGGCGACCATGTTGCGTTTACTGTAAAAATAAGGAATAATGAAAATTCGGACCAGGATGTTTCTGTAAGATACCTATGGGATACACAACTATGCGATAATGATGGCTCTCCATTGAAGGCAAAAGGAACGCTCTACACGAAAGAGATGTGCTTTGAACCAGTTGATTTTGATCATTGGAGTGCATACAGCAGACCAGAAGAATCTGAAGCAAAACTCGTAACCTATGGCTGGTGGGCTAACATCCCAGACAAAATGATATTCGCACATTGGCCAGAGGCAATTGATACAGTTTATTCTTACGATTGGAACCCAAACAGGCAATTTTATACACCAGGATATGTGAGTAGCCCTAAAAGCGATAGCTGTGTTTTGATGTATTGGGAGAATATAAATGTTCCTGCAAATGGTGAGAAGTCTGTAACTTCTTTTTATGGAACTTCAGTACAAGCAGGATTGACACTTTCGATGAGGTTGGACAAAACAGAGTACCGTCCAAACGAGATGATGAAAATATATGTGAAACTCATTGATGCAGACGGAAACAGCAACTTTCCACTCACGAAAGATAATACAAAAGTTAAAATTGATGAAAATGATGTAAAAATTGAGGATATAATTCCACAACCGAATAAAGAATATTTAGTAAAAGTAAAAGCGCCGTCTGAGGTAGGAGAGCATACTGTTTGGATGCAAGTTGTGACAGACCAGGGTTCTGCAATTGATTCAAAAGATTTTAGCGTGAGTGGAGAAAAATTTACTGGAACCGTTGCTGTTGATTTAAATGGAAATGTTGACGCTGCAACAGAAACTTGGGAGTATAATACGAAATACAATGCTCCTGTTTTCAGGAGAGGAACGGACAACCCAACTTTTATTTTAACATTAGACGGACAATTACCAGCTGGTTATAAATCTCTATTTGAGGTTTACAGTCCCGGAGAAGACAAGAGGATTAGTAAGGCTATTGAATGGGGAAAAAATAAACTTGGATCACATGATTATGATGGGCTTTGCTATAGTTTTGTTAGGGTTGCGTATGAAAGCGGTGCTGATTCACCACTTACTAAATCTTTTGGATCTGCAAAAGAAGCAGCCGAGGGCTTAGCGCCACTGAGAACAGGTCTTCCACCTCGCGGGGCTTATGTATTTTATGAATATGGAACAGACGGTCATGTAGGGCTGTCGTTAGGGAATAGTAAAATCATTCATGCGTGCGCTGGTAAAGGTGTTATAATTTCTGACGATTATGACAATATTGGAGGATGCACTTACATTGGATGGGCATGGCCACCTGTTAATCCTCCTATAGGCTATATTGGAACAGAGAGTTCAAGTTTTTGGGACAGCGATAGCAACTCTTTAAAGGGAACATGGAAATGGACAGATAAAAATGGCAATCCATTAAACAAAGCTCAAATACCTGTAGGAATATACCGAGTGAATGGGTCTTTGGTGAATGTAGATGATCAGAGTGATAAACACTATATTGGTTCTGCTGAGTTTTATGTGATTTTTGATTTTGATAAAAATAATCAGTCGTTTGTAACTTGGAGCAGGGAGCCAAGCTACTTAAATATTCGCCTACCCATCCTTAATTACTATGTTCATTGCAATCATAGCCTTCACATCTATGATCATCCAGAAATCTGGAAGAATGCAATTAAAGCAGCAGATGGAGCAATAACAACAGGAGAAGCAGTAGAAAATATTAGCGAGTTAGCAAGAAGAATAGATGGAAAAATGATTTATCATCATGCAATGAAGAATGAAACACGAGATTTTGAGGACGATGAGTATGACAATGATTTTGATGGGGAAATTGACAGGGCTGACGATATTGGTTTGCCAGAAAATTGGAACTATAATTATGAGCCTTTTAACTCAGAATATGGTTATGCGTGTGTCGGGTTAGACATAGGATATGCGTATAATGCTTCTGCAAGTGGGATATATATTTTCAATAAACCGATTTACCAACTAATAAGTTTACATAAACAATGGATAGATGGTGAAGGCGGTAGACACTTTTTCGCAAGAGATGCAGATAAGATAGCATGGTATCTTGATGCTGTAGATATGCTTAAAGAAGATTTTGACCCAGAACACAGAATACCAGATCCAGAAGGACCAACAGCATCAGAAACGCATCAGCATTCGTTAGGAGTCTGTGATGACTATGCAATGATAACAATCGCATACTTAAGAGCAACAGGAATACCCTCAAGATTTGCTACTGGTTGGGCAACACCTTTTCCGGCACCTTATAGTGGTCATGCATGGGTTAGGTGGGCCAATGTTACAGGAGATGAAAAATGGCATAATTTAGATACAGACTCTGTATGCAATCATTCAAAATGGGAAGCTGAGAAATATAATTCCAAATATTATCCACTGATACTTGTACGAAACAGCGAAGACATCAATGATGTAATAAATATTGCGGAACGATATGGGAATCCGTCAATGAGATCTTTAGAAACATCAGAAAACCTAACATGTAGCTATGAGATTATCGGTGTACCACTATTTAAGCCAGGGGAAGAGACATCAATCACGGTAGAAATTACAAATCCGACTGCTGAAAGTAAAAATATAAACGTTACAGCATTTTTAATATCCCCCTATTCATTACCACTTACGGGAGCAACAAAACAAGTAGCAATTCCAGCAAATTCAGAAATTACGGAAACATTGAATTTAACTCTTCCGGGTGATACTCCTGCTGGCGATTATAACATTGAAATTTATGAAGAGGAAAATTTAGCACTCACAAAAGCAACAAAAGTAGTGGTAGAATTTATAGTTACAACAAAAATGCCCGATGATATTGTTTACAACGAACCATTTATATTTAGTACAATGATAAAAAATAATGCAACAAAAGCAATTCATAATCTATCCGTCGAGTTAGATACGCATTATTACTTTAACACGACAGAGCTATTGGAAAAAGAAATTCCTGTATTAGATGCTGGTGAAAACCATACATTTACATGGACATTTACACCGATTTGGTACGGAAATCTACAAATTGATATTGGCGTATATACTTCAGACGCGGGTAGTGAGACCAAAAAGGTTAGTGTTCCAGTTCTTCAAACCCCGAAACTCTCAATCACACCAACCGTCCCAGAGAAAGTGAAAAAGGGTGACGATTTCTTTCTCAACGCTACGGTCTTTAATTCAGGCGATCTTCCATCGGACGCGGTCAATCTTTCCATCACAACACCACCAAACGTGACAGCAGCAGACAACAAAACAAGCGAGATTCTTGGAACAATCGGCGCACACGAGAATAAGACCTGCACATTCAAAATATCGCAGAACGAGAGTGAGGACTTTGCGATATTGCTAAACGCGACTTCAACGAATGCAACCACCGAAAATTACGCATTCGTCAACATAATACAGCCGAATATGTTTGTTGACATTTTAA
>JAOZNA010000086.1 GCA_029934005.1 Candidatus Bathyarchaeota archaeon | reverse complement strand
GGAAATAGTGGTTGCAAGCGGAAAAGGAGGCGTAGGAAAAACAACTGTTACAGCTTCCCTCTCTGTTTTTCTAAGTAAGAATGGTCATAGAATTGTTGCAGTTGACGCAGATGTTGATGCTCCTAATCTGTCAATAAGTCTTGGCGGAGGAAAAAAGCGGGAAAGCCGAGAAATCAGAATTTCGCATAAAGCGGTTTTAAATGTTGAAAAATGTGTTAAATGTGGAAAATGCATTGAAGTATGCCGCTATGGAGCGATTTTCCAATTTGACAAAGATGAAAACCCGTTCATCGTGGAGATTTTGTGTGAAGGATGTGGTGCTTGCACGCTTGTCTGTCCAGTGGAAGCTATTAAAATTGAGGAGAAACGAACTGGAGAATTAATTATAGAAGATACAAAGTATGGTTTTCCACTAGTTACTGGAAGGCTTGAGCTTGGAGAACATAATTCCGGACATTTGGTAACTTCAGTTAAGAAAATTGGACATGTTGAAGCAGAAAAGACGAATGCGAACCTGCTTATTGTCGATGGGGCGCCAGGAATCGGTTGTCCAGTCATAGCTTCTATTTCCGGAGCCTCCTATGTAATTGCGGTTACAGAGCCAACTCCAGCTGCAAAACGAGACCTAGAACGTCTAATAAGCGTAGTTAAACATTTTAATGTTCCAGCTGGAATGGTGATTAACAAGGCGGAAATGTCGGAATTGTATCGCAAGGAGCTTGAGGAATGGGTTGTAAACGAGTTGAAAATTCCAATTTTAGGCGAAATACCAGTTGACTACGAGGTTTTGAAGGCATTAACGCATATGACCCCGATAATCGAGTATAATCCCTCCTCGAAAGCAGCAAAGGCTATACGTGAAATATGTGCGAGGATAGTTGAGGAAATTGAGTGAAGAAATTGCGAAATTTTTCCATTTAAAGCCAGTTTCTACGCCTATTGTTGCAGTTACTGGCGGAAAGGGTGGAACCGGAAAAACAAGTGTTGCTGTCAATTTGGCAGTTGCGTTAAAAATGTACGGAAAACGCGTAATACTTGCAGATTTAGATGTTGACTGCCCAAATGACGCTGTTCTTTTCGGAAGGAAGCTTGAAAAAGGGAAGGAAATAGTATTCTTTAAGCCAAAAATAAACACTGAGAAATGTGTTAAATGTGGAAAATGCGCCGAAGTATGCCTAGAAAACGCCCTGGTCTACGTTAAAGATCAATTTCCAGCATTCTTTGAGGAGCTATGTTCTGGCTGCGCAGCATGCAGACTTGTTTGCCCCGCAGATGCGATTGAGGAAGACCATAAAGTTTTAGGGAAAATATACGTCTCTGAGATTGACGGGATCTGGCTTATAACTGGAGAGCTGAAGCCAACAGAGGCAAGAAGCCCGCTTGTGAGTTTTAAAACTAAGCAAAAAACTTATGAAATTGCTGAAAGCGAAAATTTCGATGTCATCTTGGTTGATACTGCGCCTGGAGTTCACAATCCAGTTGTAAGAGCGTTACAAGGAGCTGATTATGCTTTGGCTGTTACTGAGCCTACTCCACTTGGTGCCCATGACCTAGGACGCATACTTAACTTGACTAGAACATTAGGTATCTCAACAACCATTGTTTTGAACAGAGCTGATGTTGAAGGTGGGTTCAAGAAGGTGATATATGATTTATGCGAGAAATATGGCGTAAGTGTTGTTTCTGAAATTCCGTTTGATGAGAAGCTCATTGAAGCTTATGTTCGCGGCGTTCCCGTTGTAAAGCTTTTCCCAGAATCACCCAGTGCAAAGGCAATTTTTAAGCTTGCAAGTTATGTTTGCGAACGACTTAAATAGCCTAGAGAAATTATGGAATACTTCACAAAATTAACTTTCGTCTTAGAGGCGTATAAACCATGTCAACCGAAAGAATCGTAATTCCAGTAATTGAAAATGCTGGGTTAGATTCCAGACTTTCTGAACATTTCGGAAGAGCCCCCTACTTCATGGTGATTGAAATAAGCTCTGAAGGAGAAATACTTAAGGTCGAGGCTATTCCAAACACAAGCGAGCACTTCGGCGGATTTGGAAGACCACCGGATAAAATTTTACAATTAAGCCCGACAGCACTAATCACCTACGGTATGGGCCCCAGAGCCCTAAACATTTTCCAGCAGGCAAGAGTTGCAGTTTTAAGAGCGAATGCCTCAACTGTTCGAGAGGTTATCGAAGCGTTCAAGAGAAACCAGCTTGAAGAATTGACTGAAGGATGCCGTGAAGCAAGACATCCACTTTAAAACTCGAAATGTCATCTTAACGGAAGAATAACAGCTGTAAAAGCCGTAAAAACCCTTTATGAAAGAGTTTGAGGAGTAGGAAAACTTGAGTGAAACAAAACGCAACCAATTTAACAAACGCGAAGACTTAAGAAAGGAAAGGCTTGAGCAAGAAAGGCGATTAAAGGAGCGAATGGGCAAAGTTAAACATAAAATTGCAGTCATAAGCGGAAAAGGCGGAGTGGGAAAAAGCGTTACAACAGCCAATCTGGCTATGGCGCTTAGATGGAAAGGCTACAGCGTAGGCGTATTAGACGCAGACATACATGGACCTTCGATTCCAAAAATGTTCGGCATACATGGACAACGCCTTCAAGCCGGACCGCCCGGAATTTTCCCAGCTACTGGACCCATGGGAATCAAAGTTGTCTCCATAGACTTCCTCTTACCAAGCGAGGAAGCACCAGTGATTTGGCGTGGTCCCTTGAAGATGGCTGCTATTCGGCAGTTTCTCTCGGACATTGTTTGGGGTCCGCTGGATTTTCTGTTAATTGACTTGCCGCCTGGAACTGGAGATGAGCCGTTAAGCGTGATACAGTTATTGCCAGAGATGGACGGTGTGATAATTGTGACCATTCCATCTGAAGTTTCTCAGATAGTTGTTAAGAAAGCCGTTGTTTTCGCTCAGAAACTGAATGTTCCGGTTATTGGTATAATAGAGAATATGAGTGGTTTCGTATGTCCGAAATGTGGAGCAGAAATTGACATTTTCCGAAGTGGAGGGGGAGAAAAAATTGCGAGGGAGCTTTTGGTTCCGTTTTTAGGAAAAATTCCAATAGACCCGGAGATTTGTAAGGCTTCAGATGAAGGCACACCCTTTGTAATTAGGCATCCGGACTCGCCGTCAACGAAGGCTTTCATAAATATTGTTGAGAAAATTGAAAAGTTCGTTCGGGAAAGGGAAAAGCTGACCAAAACTCAGGTTGATAGGGAGCCGAAGGATGAAGGCTGAGAGGAAGTTTGTGGCTGCTGACCCGGAGAAATGTACTGGATGCAGCATCTGTGAGCTTGTATGCTCACTTGAAAAGGAAAAGGTTTTCTCTACTCACTATTCTCGAATTAAGGCTATAAGGCTTCACGGAATATTAAACGTGGTCATTACATGTAGATTTTGCGAGGATGCTAAATGCGTTAGGGCTTGTCCAAGGGAGGCATTAACCCAGTCAGAGGAAACTGGAATAATAAGCGTGGATAATGAGAAATGTAATGCTTGCGGGTGGTGTATAGAGGCATGCGACTACGGAGCAATAACGCTCCATCCAGACGATGCTACGGTTCTTATTTGCGACCTCTGCGATGGAGAACCAAAATGTGTCGAGTGGTGCCCAGAAGAAGCCTTAAGCTTAACAACAGAGGAAGAACTTAACAAGAAGATGCAGACGGCTACGCTTAAGATGGTTTTATCCTAAATCGCGGTGAAATTGATGGTTTGGGAACAGCTTGAAAAAATGGGATTAAAACCTAAAAGGAAAGAAAAAGTGAAAATAGAAGAAAGAAAGGAGGAAATTGAAAAATTCCTCGAAAAGATAAAAGGCAATGAAAATAAAAGGAAAATCTTGTCTCTTCTCATAGAGAGCTTTTCGGAAGAAGACCCTAAAGAGATTCTCGTTTACGGAATGTATGTGAAGAAAAACTTAGCTTCTTCCGTTCCGGCAAGCAAAGAGAGACGTCTAGAGAAAACCATTGAGTGGCTGGAGAAAGCCATAGAAGAATTCTTGAAGCATGCAAAATGAAAATTGGTGAATTATTTGGTTTTGATTCGGTTCAGTTAACAGTTCTTGTTGATAATGAAATTTATCTAGAAGGCTTGAGGTCGACTTGGGGTCTTTCAGTTTATGTTGAAGTTGAAAGAAACGGTTTGAAAAGGAAAGTTTTGATGGATACAAGCGGTTCTTACGATACATTAATCTATAATTCGTCAAAGCTTGGAATAGACCTTTCAGCTGTTGATGCCGTTTTTATTTCCCATTGGCACGGAGACCACTGCGGATGCCTAAAGGATGTTTTAGAAGTGCTAAAGCCAGAAACACCAGTTTACGTTCCATCCTCAAACAGAAGCGAAGTTAAAGCTATAGGAGAAGTTGGAGGCAAAGCTATAATATGTTCAAAAGCCAAAAGGTTCTTTGAAGGTTTCTTATCAACTGGATGCCTTGGAAGATGGACTAAAGAACATTCATTACTCATAAAACTTGTAAATTCAGAATTTATTCTAATAACTGGATGCGCCCATCCCGGAGTAATAAACATAGTTAAACGTTCACGAAATCTAATCGAAAATTTCAAGCTTAAAGCAGTAATTGGAGGATTCCATATTTCAAGCAGAAGAGAAGGATTGATTGTCGGCAATTTTATGAAAGAAAACAATGTTGAAACCGTAAGTCCATGTCATTGTACTGGAACAGACGCGAAAAGCGCCATTGCTGAAGTTCTAGGGGCCAATTACTCAAGATGTGGCTCTGGAAAAAGCTTTCAATTTAAGAGCAAATAATTAATTTAGGCTTTAAATGATAGAAGCATAATTCTCGGTTAATAATCATCTATAGGTTTGATAAAATGTTGGCTTTTGGACCCGTTCCATCTAGGC
>JAOZNA010000031.1 GCA_029934005.1 Candidatus Bathyarchaeota archaeon | reverse complement strand
TGAAAGGAAAATAATTGGAAAAATAGTTGCTGTGCATGGCAACAAAGGATTAGTACGTGCAAGATTCAGAAAGGGGGTTCCAGGTCAAGCTTTAGGCAGTTTCATAGAATTAGTTGGCTAAGCATAATTTAGTCTTCTGTTATGATTCTTTTCAAGACTTCTACTTCTATGAATTCCCATAGGAAGATGAAGATTATCATTATCCAGAATAGGAGAACCAGAAAGTTTGCAGCTGAAGTCGCCATGTCTTCAAACAAGGCTCATCAAGAAAAGTTAGACTCAGAACCGAAATAAACTCTGTTTCAATTTTCGTAATATTATGTTTTTCGAGCTTAGTGATCTTCTAAAGTTTTTAAATTAACTCTAAAAGTTTTTAACGAATCAATATATACTGGAAGCTGGTCTAGGAAATCTCTTAGTTGAAGAATTGGAACTATGGGAACATTATAGCAAAATTTTGAGGGGACAGCTGTTAATGAAAGAATAATTGGAATTAAGATTGTTTTTTCCCACATGCTTACTCTACGTCTTAACTTGCTGTTTTCTAAGGTTTGGCTTAATCTCTCAGCTCTTTTAATTTGGTCTTTAACTATTCTTTCCAAACTAGATTTAAGTCCCCTTTTCCAATGTTTACAATCTACACATAGGATAAGTGGTTTCTTAAACGCCAAAATATCAATTTCATTTCGTTTGTTTGCGTATTTAAACCGAAAATGTTTTAGAACTTCATAACCTTTCACAAGGAATGCTTTTGATGTCAAATCTTCAAATTCGTCCCATGTCAAATATTTGGAAACATGTTCAATGTCTGCTCCAAAATTTATGGCTTGAATTGCAAGCTCCAAACGCTGAGATGATGTAGCCCTAAAAAGGCTGCCGACTTGCTGTATTAAGTTCATCTCCAAAAATTTTTCCAAAGTAGAATCCAAAACGTTGCTAGAAACTTTCAAATAACTTCTGAGTTAATCTCTAGAAAAAGTATGATTTCCTTGTTTAAGAATTGAAAGTATAATCTTCTGTTGAATTAAATCGTTAAGCTTCATCATTGTAAGTTAAGCAACTTTTGACATTTAGTAATTGCTACGAATCGAGCTACCGTATTTTAAATTTTAATGTCGTAGAGTTATCGGTTTATCGACTGTCGGTTTACAACTTCCTCTTTGCCAGTGCATCATTATATGTTCTTAGTATTGCATACCAAAAATTAGAAATTATATATCCAACATTTTTCATTATCAGTAGCTTCGTAATAAGTTTGGATATAAAAAGAAGACAAACATACGAACTGAAAACATTAAATTTTGGGTTTGGAGATAAAATTAGTGCATACTGTATGAAAGGGGAGTATTATGAAGGAAGATGAGAGGGAAAAGGTAATTCAGCAGTTTATAGAAGAGATCAGAGCTGCAGAAGAGAGCGATGATTATTCTGAGATTAATCGGAAGTCTATTGAGAATAGGCTTGGCTGGTATGAGAAAAATAAGGATAAGCTGAAACTTGAGGGTTCAGATGTTCGGAAGGCCTATACTCTACTTATCCGAGAATTCATGAAGCTAAAGCCAGAAGAAGCTCCCGTAGTGTACGAAGATGAGAGAAAAATTGTTTGGCACTCATACAACTGGTGCCCAGTTCTAGAAGCCTGTAAAAGAGCTGGATTCGACACAAGAAAGGTTTGCAAAAAAGGATGGGAGAAATCCGTTCAATTACTAATTGAGAAAATCAACCCAAAACTACGTTTCACCAGAAATTACGATAAAATTCGCCCCTACACGGAATACTGCGAAGAAATAATCGAACTAACCAAATAATACATCATTATTCAAATCCGCTATTTCGAAACTTATAAATAGAAATTATTTTGCGTTTGCATTTTACTGATAATTCCTATAAAATTGAAAATTAAGGAATAAATATCCGTCAGTAACATTCTCCTATCTTTTTTCCAAAAATCAATTTATAAAAAGTAAAGAAATAGTTAGCGAGCTTATATCCAGATACATTAAAGCTAAACCTAGAAAAATTTCACTCAATAAATTGGAGTAACAAAAAATCTTTAATTAATCTTAAACTGTTGAATATTCTTAGCTATAAGTTTCACTTCTTTTGCTGGTGGCGTTTGGGTTGGGGTTTAATTTTAATAATAGAAAGGACAATAAAGCCCAATTATGGTTTGATAAAGGGGAAAATCATATGTGCAAGAGCTATACTTCAAAAACATGTAGTTCTGAAATACTTTATGAAAGGGCTAAAAAAGTCCTTCCGGCTGGTGTTTCTTACATTATACGATATTTCGAACCATATCCTTTTTACGTAAAGGAAGCAAAAAATGCTCATTTAATAGATGTAGATGAAAATGAATATGTTGATTTTTGGATTGGACACCTTGCATTGATACTGGGACATAGTCCCGAACCAGTCGTTAGAGCGGTTAAAGAACAAATCGAGCATGGGACTCATTACGGAGCAAGTCATGAACTTGAAGTTTTAATGGCTGAACAAATAATAAAAATGGTTCCATGTGCAGAAATGGTAAGATTTACAAATACAGGAACTGAAGCAGCCATGTATGCAACTCGTTTAGCCAGAGCGTTCACGAAAAAAGGCAAGATTGTAAAGTTTGAGGGAGGCTGGCACGGAGGCTACGATGCACTTCATGTCGGAGTTAAACCACCATTCGATGTTCCAGAATCAGCCGGACTAACAGAAGGAGCAATAAAGGACACCATAATTGCTCCTTTTAACGACCTAGAAGGAACAATTCAAAAAGTAAAGAATGAAGAAATCGCCGGTATGATAATTGAACCAGTATTAGGTGCTGGAGGATGCATACCAGCAGAAAAAGAATTTCTAAGAGGATTAAGAGAAATATGCAACGAGAAAAACGCTCTATTAATCTTTGACGAGGTCATTACTGGTTTTAGACTCGCTCCGGGAGGAGCCCAACAACTTTACGGTGTAATTCCAGACTTAACAATTTTAGGGAAAATTTTGGGTGGCGGTTTTCCAATAGGCGCTGTTGTAGGAAGAAGGGAAGTTATGGAGCGTATGGACGCTTTAAAATATGAAAGGCATGAGTGCTGTTTTCAAGGCGGAACTTTCTGCGCTAATCCTGTAAGCCTAACAGCTGGTTTGGTGACGTTAAAAATTTTAGAGGATGGAACTATAATTAATGAGTTAAACCGAAAGGGTAGGAAGATTCGAGAAGAACTTCGGGAAATTTTTGGCAAGAGTAAATTTGATGTCCAAGTTGTAGGCGAAGGCTCCTTATTTCATACACACTTTACCAAGAATGAAGTTAGGAATGTCCGTGATGTTTTTAACGCCGACAGAAAACGCCTAATAGACTATCACGCGTTCTTGATAACTCGCGGAGTCTTCTTCCTACCCACAAAAACTGGGGGATTAAGCTCTGCTCACACAAATGAAGACTTAGATAAACTTTTAGAAGAAGCTGAAAATTACGTTAGGAAAACGACCTAGTTCTTCTTCCTTCTTTAAGAATTCTCTCCGCCTTTTTCAAGTCAAGAGGAGTATTCACATTAAAAAAGGTTAGAAGTTCAGGGTCAAGCTGCTTAATCACAAGCGTTGATATGTAACGAACCATCCCAAGCTTCTCAATCATGGACCTCATATTTAGTTTACCTTCCCTTAACGCTTCTTCTGCAGCTTCCTCAGCAGATTTAACATGGTAAGCTGCATGTAAAGGCTCAATATACCCGTTAGGCCATCTTGGAATGGATGCTGTTCGATTGAAGCAAACCTCAAGTAGAAATGAAGCTACTTTCCATGACAAGAAAGGAAGGTCGCATGAAATTAAAAGTGCATATTCCTCCCTTACATTTTTAAATCCAGTTAAAGCTCCAACAAGGGGAGATTGAGCTTCAAATTCATCGATTACAACCTTAACTCGATTCCCAACTACACTTTCAATCTTTCTTTTCTGTTCAAACCTACTTACAACAATAACTTTTTCCGTACTTTTTGGAAGATTATCCAAAGTATGCAGTATCAGAGGTTTCTCTCCAATTTTCAGAAGTGCCTTTTCGTTTCCAAGCCTCTTGGACATTCCACCAGCCAATATTATTACTATTACTGAATTTTCCAATCGAATGCCTTCTTTCACTATTCTACTCTTT
The DNA here is from genome assembly GCA_029934005.1 of Candidatus Bathyarchaeota archaeon. GTDB lineage: Archaea > Thermoproteota > Bathyarchaeia > Bathyarchaeales > WUQV01 > JAOZNA01. The sequence goes on along the minus strand of JAOZNA010000031.1, from coordinate 13,336 downwards.
CCGCTTTTTCCTTCTTTGTTTTTCTAATAGTTCCTTGAATTCATTAACCGATTTTTCAACACTCCATTCAAGTGGTTTTTCACTAAATAATGCATTGAGGTAATTACGTACACGATTTGCTATTGTCACGTACCAGTATCCAATAAAAGGCGTCATTAAAGCTGCACAAACAACCCATGCATAAAAACCACCATAGTAATTGGCAACATAAACCATCAAAAACGTAACTATTAAAGGGAAACATATATAAAAAATCAACAGGCCAAGTGTTTCAAATATGCCGTAATAGCTACCTTCCAATTTTGCTCCCAGTTTTTTAAATTATAACCTTAAATTAAGTTTTTGGATGGTTGGCAGCTTAGTAGTGTATCTATCTTTATTTTATAGTTGGTTCTGAAATCCTTATAAACATCATTTTCTAATAGAATTTTCCAGTTTGACTGTTTGGTGAGTTCCTTGGAAAAAATCAAGGTTGGAGTCGTTAAATGCGGTAACATTGGTTCTGCTCCTCTGCTTGAACTTCTTTTAGACGAATTAGCTGATAGGGAAGATATTACAGTGCGTAGTGTATCCACTGGCTCAAAAATGCTCGCTGAAGGAATAGAAGAAATTTTACCAGCAATTCTCCAATTCAACCCAAACCTAATCATATTTGTTTCTCCAAATCCAGCTGTCCAAGGACCCAGAAGAGCGAGAGAAATTCTGTCGCAGAAGAACGTCCCATCCATATTTATATCGGATGCTCCTGGAAAGAGGCTTAAGGAAGAATTCGAAAAACAAGGTTTTGGATATATAATAGTCATGGGTGACCCGCTTATTGGGGCTCGAAAAGAATTTCTAGACCCTATTGAAATGGCGATTTTTAACTCAAACATTATCAAGGTTTTGGCAATTACGGGTGTTTATAAGATAGTTTTTCAGGAAATTGACAAAGTTATATGTGGGTTTAAAGAGGGTTTAGCTCCGAAACTGCCTAGACTTATATTGGATACTGAGGAGATTAGGGATAGGTCTGATTTTAGGAATCCGTATGCTAAGGCTAAGGCGATGGCGGCTTATGAGTTAGCTAAGAAAATTGCTGAGATCAACGTTAAGGCTTGTTTCATGGAAAGGGAGAAGGAAAAGTATATTCCTCTCGTTGCTTGTTCTCATGAAATTGCCCAAATAGCAGCTAGGTTAGCTGAAGAAGCGAGGGAAATTGAGAAGTACTCTGACATGGTGGTTAGGAGACCGCATTCTAAGGATGGTAAGCCTAAGATTAAAGAGAAGCTTATGGAGAAGCCTGTTTTAGATGAAGAAACTTATAGGGAATGGTTTGTGTAGCGAATAGAAGATAACTTAGATTTTGTATATACGTTATTATTCAATATATATGGTATTTCGAATAAGTATATATTTATGTCAAACTAACTTAAGCCCGTGGTGATAAAATGAAAGCTCTTGAAATAACTCCGTTGGAAGAGAAAAGATTGAGGGTAATAATCGTTGAAAAGGAATACAGTGAACCCTTCTGGCCCAAAAAGTTCCAGAATGATACGGAAAAGAAAATGCTAAGTATCTTCAAGCCTTCTATTGCATTCTGCAGTTTCCTCGAAAAACTCGTTGAAGAAGTTGCTCCAGACTTTGCAACTGAGGAACTAGGAGAAAGATCCATCGAAGATTTCAAGGAAAATGCCATCTCAAAAGTTTTCCAGAAGAAGAATATTCCGTTCTTTGCTGTTGATATAGATGAAAATGCAAAGGGATACTTGCTTTCAAGCCTAGAGGAAAAGGAAGAATTAATGGATAATATACTGAAAAGGCTGGAAGAACTACCTCAGGAAGAAGGCACTTACGAAAAGGAATACTTAACGGCTTATGCCCAGTGCCTACAGGAAGAAATCGAAGAAATAAAAAGAGAAATAAAATTTTCAGTTCGAGAAAGCTGGATTGTTATGGGAATATTAGATAACGCCAGAAAAATTGAAAAGGACAGCGTGGTTTGCGTTCATATTGCAAGCCCCGAACATGTGGATGGAGTTAAAAAACTGTTGGAATCTGTCGATGTTGAAGTTGAAGTTGTTAAACCAGAAAAAAAGCTTATTTTACCCGAAACAGAAAAAACTTTAACAGAATTCGAAGACTTGTTAAAATCTTCTAAAATTCAAGTTAAGCCCGTCATAAGAAAAAGTGTGGAAGAGCAACCCTACATACTATTTCTACTAGACACCGACGAAAGAGCCAGCCCATTCGACATCTGCATGGCTTATGATGCCGGATTCAACATTGTAGTACCATACGAGAACGTAACTCCAGAAAACGTTAAAAAAATAGTGCAAGATGCAATATTTTCCCGAGATCCTAAAGGAATTAAACGCACATGTTTCTTTATCGGCGGAAAAGACATGGAAAAAGCCGAAATGGTCTTAGAAGTTGTAAAGAAAACAATGTTTTCACCTTTTGAAACTAATGTGATAGTGGATCCCGGAGGAGCCTATACAACTGCGGCTGCCATGGTGGCAAAAGTTGAGGACGCCTTAGAAAGACATAATTTGGGGGATTTAAGCACCAAGACTTGTGCGATTTTCGGAACTGGGGCTGTTGGAAGGGTTGCTGCTATTTTGTTGGCTCGGCTTGGATGTAACGTTATGATAGCTAGCATCAATCCTAAGCGGACAGATGGAGAGGAATACGCACAAAGACTCGCAGATCTTCTTCGCGAAAAATATAATGTAGAAGTTGAAGGTGTATTTGCACCTACTCCGGAGAAAAAGCTGGAGATGATGCAAAAAGCCGATGTGATATTTTGTGCTTCTAGGGCTGGAGTACAAGTTATAACTAAAGATATATTGGAGAAAGTGAAGCTGATGAAGGTTATAGCCGATGTGAATGCTGTTCCTCCGTTGGGGGTTGAGGGAATAAAACTTAATGATGATATGAGGGAAATAGCTCCTGGAGTTTTTGGCATAGGTGCATTAACAATCGGTAGATTAAAGCATAAGTTGGAGAAGGAGATTTTGAGAGAGGCACGTATAAACAGCAGAGGTGCAATTTACAACTACAACTATGCAATTCAGCTTGCAAGGAGGCTTCTTAGGGAGAAGGTTTTAGCCAGCAAACTTGCGGTAACTTTAACCTATCCGAAACAAAAGAAAAAATCTTAGAAATTTAAGGAGATGGCTTATAGAAACGGTCAATAGCGATTTCGGCGATATCAGCTGCAAACTCAGCCATACGCAATATGGAATCCCGAATGGAACAACAAGCGCATATAACTGTAGTGCTTTTTTCTTTTAAAAATGCTAATGAAGCTATTTCTTGATCCAATTTTTCTAAATTAGCTTTGCTTACCATAACCTCCTCTGAAGCTTTTATGTCGTTTGAGAATAGAGAATTTACAGCCTTTTCGTACAGTTCTAGGGCAATGGTTCCAGCCAAATATAATTTGTCTACTATATTTTTGGAGATTCTTTCTTTTCTTCCATGAAGCAAAATTATGCTTTTCGCTATGTTGGCTGCTTGGTCTGCGATTTGTTCTATTCGATGTATAAACGTTTGGTAATCGAGGCAGTCAAGGGCATCTAACTTAAATTGGTTAGCTAAAGTTGGGTCTGTTGCAGCTTTCCGTACAAGGCGTAGGAGTAGGAATGAGAAGTGGTCGACTTCGTCGTCGAGGGCATAAACTGTCTTTGCGAGTTCCACGTTATTGTTTTTTAAAGCTAAAAGTACGTCTTTACACATGGAGCTGGACAAAGCGAACATTCTTTTAATTCCAACTTCAATCGAAGCCTTCGACTCCTCTATTAAAGTTATAATTCGCATTTGTTTTGTGTCGGCTTCCATAATTCGCATGTAAAGTTTCTTAACTGCATCACGTATGGCTCTTTGCTGAGTTGCCTTGAAAAATTTGTTTGAAACGAGTCTAATATCCGAGTAGCCGTTTAAATAGCAAGCGATAAGACTGCGAATTACCTGAAAAATCCTGTCTTTTTCACCTATATGAAGCGTTATCTTCTCAATTTCCCTCTCCTTTTTAACACCTGGAAAAATAACTAGGGAACGGTCACGGTTCATAGCCACGGAAACAACATCTCCCTGTTTTAGCTCGTTCAACTGCGTCCAATATTTAGGAAGAGAAATCACTAATGAAGAACGCCCCAAAGACATTATCCTTCTCTGTTCCATATTAATCTTCACCATAATGTATTTACAAAATTATAAAATATATACATTATATTAACGAGTTCGTACTATGCTATGTTTAAAGTTACATTTACCAAACAAGAAAGATAGGTAATAGAACACAAAAGATAAATTTTGTCTTGTAAACTGTGATAGCTAATTTCCAGACAAGAAGTGGAGAATTAGACTGATGCGTTGGTCCGATATTCCATTGTTTGCCAGAAAATACATTTTGTATCATACCATAGTTAGTCCATTTCTTATCACATGGTATATGCTACCGCTATACATGTTTATGACGGGGTATAACATTTTGGATGTTGGCGCTTTCTTTACAGTTATAAGTGTGATAGCCATTCCCTTGACGTATTTGGTAGGTAAGGTTTTTAGAAAAATTGCTTTAAGACATGGTCTTGTAATCATCGATTTTCTCGGCGGCTTATCAAATCTTTTCTATGGTCTTGCCTATGGAATCTTTGCACCCATAGCCCTTTTTATTGGTAGATTACTTGAAGAATTATCCTTTCTTTTCTATCCCCTTTATCAAGCAGCCGAAAGAACTCTTTATCCGGAAGATAAAATGGAAGAGGTTTTTGCATGGCATATGAGGCTTCCGGTGGCTTCTCAAATGGTTGGTTTTTTAGCCTTTGGTTACCTATTCGGCTACATTTATACAAGTCCGCATGATTATAGGCTTGCCTTCCTCTTTTTCGGGTTCATTTCAGCCTTCACCATTTTATACCTCATAAAATTTTTGCCAAAACTCGATGTGAAGGAAAGAATTGAAGCAGAAACTTTCAAGTTTAAGGTTGATCCGGAGTTTAGGTTAATCCTTTCACTTGAAGCTATATTAACGTTGGCTTGGTCTATGGCTCCGGAAATAGTTCTGATGAATTATGTCATAAACGTCTTGGAGAAAACATTGTTTGAGGTTATGCTAGTTGAAGTGTTCATGTCTTCGGCAAGTTTTCTTGCGACTTTTGTCTCTGAAAGGATAAAACGTGAGAAAAGGTTCATAGTTATGGCTTTCAGCATGCTTCTGGTCACTTGTTGGGCTACCCTAATGATGATTTCTCCACTTCTTCCAATCGTTTTATTAGCCTATTTCATCGGAGAGTTTGGCGACACTCTAATGTTTCCATTTTATAGAACATGGATTTTCAGCAAGATTCCAAAGGACAGAGCCAGCGAAATACTCGCAGCAATAAGCAGCTACAGAAAAATGTTTGGTTTGATGGTTCCCTTAATAGCCGGAGCCTTAGCTTCCCTAACTCCTATCTTGCCTTATGCTGCAAGTTTACTTCTTTACACAATTTCCATTCTGTTATTTCTCTATGCGAAACGTGCATTTTAACAAGACATACTGTTGGTAAGAAAAGCTTGTTTCTCCTTGAAACTTTGAAACAGCTTTTTAATTAAAATTTTAAAAACATGATTCCTCTGGTTTTCCACATTGACTATTTGTATAAGTAAGATTAATTAGCTTAAAACTATGTATGTTAGCGTTCAAGGCAAAGTCAAGATTAAATTTCGCGAAAAGACGCAATGTCACTAGGTGATGAAATGTCGTTAAAACCTAAATTGAAAGTTACTCTCCTAACTGGACGCACAATAGAGCAAGGAGTAGGAAAGGAACACGGAAAATCGTCCAAAGAATATTTAGAAAGCGTTTCAATCTGCTATATAGACCCAGAAGACATGAAAAAACTTGGAATAAAAAATGGAACGAATGTTCTCGTTTCAACAGATTACGGCTCGGTTGTGGTTAAAGCGGTAAAGTCAAAACGGTTTCCTCATGCAGGCGAAATTTTTATCCCCTACGGTCCATGGGCAAACGTTGTGGTTAATCCGGAAACGGATGGAATTGGAATGCCCAGTTTTAAGGGAGTTCCAGCCACAATTGAGCCTGCGCCAGAACAAAGGATTCTCAGTTTAGCTGAACTTCTTAAGGAGCAGTATGGGAAGGGTTAGGTATGGAAATAGTGAAGGCTGTTACTTGTCCCGTGTGCGGTAGCCTATGCGACGATATAGAAGTCGTAATGGAAAATGGAAAAATAGTGGATGTTAGGAATGCATGTGCAGCTGGAGCAGCTAAATTCCTCAATTATAACTGTGAACATAGAATTTTGAAGCCTCTAATCAGAAAGAACGGAGAATTCGTTGAAGTTTCGTTAGATGAGGCAATTAGAAAAGCAGCAGAAATCTTGGCTAATGCTTCCTATCCAATTTTGTATGGTTGGAGTTCAACAAGCTGTGAAGCTGTACGTGTGGGTTTGGAACTAGCAGAGGAAATAGGTGGGGTAATAGATAACACATCAACCGTTTGCCATGGGCCATCGATTTTGAGCATTCAAGATGTCGGAATTCCTTCATGCACTTTAGGACAGATTAGGCATAGAGCCGACTTAGTCGTTTATTGGGGAAGCAACCCTTGGAGTGCCCATCCTAGGCATATTGAACGTTACACAGCCTTTTCTGAAGGAAGATTCCAAAAAAGCACTTGGAGAAGATATCTTGCAAAAATTAGAGCATTAATTGCTAAGAAAAAACTTGAAAGAGCATTTAAGAGAATATTTTTCAAAAGGGAAATTTCAGTTCCACCCCATCTGAGATATGAACCTCCTCCATTCCTTGAAAGAAAAGAACGCAAGCTCATAGTTATTGACGTTAGAAGAACAAAATCCGCGGAAATAGCCGACTACTTCATTAAAGTTGAACCCGGAAAGGATTATGAGCTTCTTCAAGCCCTACGCATGCTTATAAGAGACCAAGAAATCGAAACAGACAAAGTTGCAGGAGTTCCAGTTGAATACCTTGAGGAAGTTGCGGATGTCATGGTTAATTGCGACTTCGGAATTCTCTTCTTCGGTGTTGGACTAACAATGAGTGGAGCAAAAATGAGAAACATTGATGCTGCCATATGCTTAACCAGAGACCTAAACATGAGAACAAAATTTGTGATCATGCCTATGCGTGGTCATTTCAATGTTACTGGCGCAAACGTTGTTTCTACGTGGCAAACAGGCTATCCATTCGCTGTTGATTTTTCGCTTGGTTATCCACGTTACAATCCAGGCGAAACATCCGTTGTTGACATTCTTTTACGCGGAGAATCAGACGCATCACTTATAATCGCCTCTGATCCAGCTTCAAGCTTTCCAAAGAAAGCAGTTGAGCACCTAGCGAAAACCCCGCTTATAGTTATAGATCCACATATGAACGTAACCGCTCAAATAGCCGACGTAGTTATTCCCTCAGCCTTTGTTGGAATAGAGGCTGAAGGAACAGCCTATAGAATGGATCATGTACCGCTTCCACTGAAAAAAATCGTTGAACCACCGGAGGGAATACTTCCTGACGAAGAAATTGTGCGCAGAATATTGGTTGAGGTTAGGCGATTAAAGGGTATTGGAGGAAGCTAAATGGAGATTTTAATAAAAAACGGGTTTGTTTTCGACCCCATCAATCATATTAATGGAGAAAGAATGGACATAGCGATTAGAAATGGAAAAATCGTTGATAGTGTAGATGAAAGTTCTGCTAAGGTGATTAATGCTTCCGGCATGATTGTTATGCCAGGTGGAGTGGACATCCATGCGCATATTGCTGGTTCAGAAGTTAACGCTGGAAGGCTTTTGAGACCGGAAGACCATGCTAAGGATGTTGAACCAAAAACTCCAATAACGAGGTCTGGCGTCGGATATTCCATTCCATCAACCTTTACAACTGGTTACAGATATTCAAGAATGGGCTATACAACCGTAATGAACCCTTCTATGCCGCCTTTAGAGGCAAAACATACTCATGAAGAATTAAGTGATACACCAATTATTGACAAAGCCACTTTTCCATTGCTGGGCGACTGGTGGTTTGCACTTGAATACTTAAGCCGAGGACAAATTGAAGAATGCGCAAAACACATTGCATGGATGATTACTTCAACTAAAGGATATGCAATAAAAATCGTTAACCCAGGCGGTCTCGAATCCTGGGGATTCGGAAAAAACGTTGAAAGCTTGGACACTGAAGTTCCATACTTCAATATAACACCAAGGGAAATAATTCGTGGATTATGCAAAGTTAACAAAATGCTGAATCTACCGCACACAATTCATGTTCACACAAATAATTTGGGAAAACCCGGAAACTTCGCTACTTGTTTAGAAACTATGAAATGTGTTGAAGACCTTGCAGTAGATGAGAAACCAGTAATTCACATTACTCATTGTCAGTTCTGTGCTTTCAAAGGTGAGGATTGGCGTACAATGAGTTCGGGAGCAGAGGAAATCGCCAAGTACGTGAATAATCGTTCACATGTAACCTTGGACATGGGGCAAGTAATATTTACAGATACAACAACGATGACGGCTGACGGGCCATTTCAATACACGCTTTATGAATTAAGCGGGAATAAATGGGTGAATCATGATGTTGAAACAGAAACAAGTTCGGGAATAGTTCCGTTCCATTATAGAAGGAAAAGCTACGTTCACGCAGTTCAGTGGACGATAGGTTTGGAACTAGCTCTCCTAATAAAGGATACTTGGAAGATTTACATGACAACTGATCACCCAAACGGTGGTCCCTTTACGTCTTATCCGAGAATAATCGCTTGGTTGATGAGTTCGCAGGCGAGAAAGGAGACGCTTAAGAAAGTTAATCCGAGGGCTAGGAGCAAAAGTTTGCTTCCCACAATAGACCGTGAACTCGACTTTTATGAAATCGCAATTATGACACGTGTTGGACAGGCTAAGGCTTTAGGACTGAAAGAGAAGGGACATTTAGGCGTTGGCGCAGACGCCGACGTTGCAATTTACAAAATTAATCCAGAGCTAACTGATCCTTCAAAGGATTATAAACTTGTTAGGAAAGCATTTGAAAGGGCAGCCTACACAATCAAGAGCGGAGAAATAGTTGTCAAGGACGGCGAAGTTGTTAAACATGTTGAAGGAGCCACCATATGGCTTAAAATCAAGACCTCCTCGCCTATAGAAGTGTCTGAGGACATTAAACGCAGATTCAGAGAATACTGGACAGTAGAATATGAAAACTATCCAGTTTCAGAGAAATATTTAGCCATTTCAAATCCAAAAGAGGTGGAGGCTTCAATTTGATGGTTAACCTTTATCCTAAAAGGGAGTTTAAGGTTCCAATATTCGCCGAATGCATTAATCCAGAAATCTTTGAAGATAAAACTTTAAGCGAAATAGCTGAACTAGAAGTTTGGGAAGGAAATAAAAGGAAAAAACTTGGAGAATTTTTCAAAATAGAAGAAGTTAAGGCTGAAACAGAAGAACCAACAATAACGCTTTACGGAGACCTAAGCAGGATAAGGAGAATTGGAACAAAAATGAGAAGGGGCATTATAAAGATTCAAGGAGACGTTGGAATGCACCTAGGCGAAGAAATGGAAGGTGGAAAAATAGTTGTTCGTGGAAATGTTGACTCGTGGGCGGGATCCATGATGAAAGGTGGAATCATCGAAATTCATGGAAATGCAAGTCACTATCTTGGTGCTCCTTATAGAGGAAGCACAGTTGGAATGAGAGGTGGAAGAATAATCGTTCATGGGAATGCTGGAAACGAGGTGGGCGCGTATATGAGGAAAGGGATTATCAAGGTTTATGGAAATGTAGGTCAGTTTGTAGGTTTGAGAATGCGGAAAGGAACAATTTTTGTAGCTGGAGATGCGGAAGGACGGATGGGCGCTTGTATGAAGGGTGGAAAAATTATAGTTTGCGGTCATGTTGACTCAATATTGCCATCATTCACGATTGAAAATGTAAAAGGTAAGGTGAAAGTTGAGGCAGACGAAATTGCACAAGGGCCATTTTACCTTTTCCTCGGAGACCTAACTGAAAATGGAATGGGAAAACTGTATGTTTCAAAGGAGAAAAATTCGCATTTAGGCTTTTACGAAAAATATCTTTAGGGTGAGCTTAAGCTTTGAGTTCCCATTTAAGCGTAAATCGTTTAGCATGGAAAATTTTGGGAAGCCTTTGCGAAAAAGCAGATGAACTTGGCGTTAGAGTTGAAAAATCAAACTCCGGCGTTCTTTTGGTGGATTGTGGAATTGAAGCTAAAGGGGGTTTCCAAGCGGGGAAAATTGTTACAGAAATCTGCATGGGAGGATGTGGAAAAGTCGAAATAACTAGAAAATCTTATGGAGAAGCTGAAATTCCAACCGTTCTTGTCTACACAAACTATCCTGCAATCGCCACGCTTGGCTCGCAGTTTGCAGGTTGGCAAATCAAAGAAGGTGATTTTTCTGCAATAGGCTCTGGACCAGCAAGAGCCTTAGCGTTAAAGCCTAAAAAATTATACGATAAAATAGGCTATAGAGACGAATGCGAAAAAGCCGTTGTTGTGCTTGAAACCGAAAAATATCCACCTGAAAAAGTTTTAAACATTTTCATAAAGGAATGCGGTGTTACTCCAGAAAATCTTGCAGTTATATTGGTTCCCACTACAAGTTTGGCTGGTTCCGTACAAATAGCTGGAAGAATAGTTGAAACTGGGGTTCATAAATTGGAGAGGTTAGGTTTTGACCCAAAAAACATAGTTTATGGTTTTGGAATGGCGCCGATAGCACCTATTCATCCGAAGTTTATTAGGGCTATGGGAAGAACTAATGATTCAATTTTGTATGGTGGAACTACCTATTATGTTGTTGATTGCGAAGATGAGGAGATGTTGAAGGAAGCTGTTTCTAAGGCTCCTTCATCTGCTTCCAAGGATTACGGAAAGCCTTTCTTTGAAATTTTTAAAGAGGTAGGATATGATTTTTATAAGATTGATCCGAACCTTTTCGCTCCAGCTGTGGTCATTGTTAATAATTTGAGAACGGGTAGACTTTTTAAGGCTGGAGCAATTAATTCTGAGGTGTTACTTAAATCGTTAGGCTTTGAATCGTGAGGTTGACGGAATGCCAGTTGGAGAGCTTTTTGAAGATCTCCGAAACGCTGTCGTAATAGGAGATGTGCGGAAAGCAAGAAGAATAGCTGAACAAGTGGTTAATAAAGGGTTATCTGTAAACAAAGCCTTGGAAAAACTTATAGAGGCAATGCAAATAGTTGACAGAAAATATGAAAGGAAGGAATATTTCATAATGGATGTGGCTGCAGCCTCGTCAGCTATGCGTGAAGCATTCAAGGTTTTGGAGCCGTATCTTCAAGTTGAACCAGCTGGAATGAAAGGGAAAATCGTGATAGGTTCTTTGAAAGGTAATACGCAAGGAATTGGAAAAGATATAGTTGCGGCAATGCTTAGAGCTGCTGGTTTTCAAGTTATAAATTTAGGTGTTAATGTTGACCCAAAAACCTTCGTTGAGAAAGCGGTTGAAGAAGATGCTCAAATAATTGCCGTTTCAGTTACTTTAGATGAAACCGTTCATTATTTGAAGGATTTGGTTGAAATCTTGAAGGAGAAGGGATTGAGGGAGAGATTCAAGGTGGTAATAGGTGGAAGGGCTGTTTCTGAAAAAACATGTGAAGAATACGGAGTTGACACCTATGCGAAGGACGCTTGGGACTGCGTGAAAAAGGTTAAAGAACTCTTAAGTTAGGCGAAAAATATTTGGATGAAACAAGTTTAGCAATTCTCGGAATTTCGGCTTTTTTCCTTTCATATGCAATTTTCCTGTTAGTAGCATATAAGAAAGACCCAAGATACCAATTAAAGTATGAGAGAAATCAGTCTTTCTACAAAATAGCGGGTTTGTCGGTTTTAAACAGAGTAATCTTGCTTTCGTTATTGTTAATGTTTGCAATGCTTGCGAACCGAAAGCCAGAAGAAGTTTTCAGTTTTAGGGGCTATAATGCTGTAATAGAAACTGTTTTGGGAGTATTGGCTGGATTCTTAATTTTCTTTCTAGGCGTAGCAGTTAATATGCTTATTCAAATTTTTCGTTTAAAATTTTCACGAGGTTCAACTTTAAGGGAAAGAGAAGTCTTGAAAATTACCTTGGGAACCAAACCTATGGCTTTCACAGATTTTATAATGGTCTTATCCGTTACAACTCTTTTCTCTGGAATCTTAGAGGAAATAGTTTTTAGGGGTTATCTGCTTAACCACCTGCTTTTACTTGTACATCCGTCTATTGCAATTTTAGTTCAAGCATTCTTGTACTTTATTCCAGACCTTTACCGTGGAACCTACGGAGCTTTACTCACTTTATACAGAGGCATAATGTTCGGAGTTTTCTTCTTTTTGGCTGGTTCTCTCCTAACAGCTATAATCGCCCATCTAATCTCCGATTTAGCTGGACTATATGTTGAAGCAAAATCTATCAGAAAAATTCTGGTCAAACAAGTTAAAGACTGAAAATCTTGTAGATTGGATGTTTTTCTGTTAATGGTTTTATTTTGAACTTTCTCATCATGTAATAGGCAATGATTGCATCATTCATCGCGCATGTTGGAATGATGTTTCCAGCCTGTTTTATTGGTCCATATAGGATGAAGTCTGCTCCATAATATTGAATAAGTGAATGGGCTGAAGCATTGTAGGCTGCAAATCTTCTTTTTAGGTATTCAGGCTGTTTACTTCTCCATTCGAAGGTTGCGTTTGCAGGTGAACAACCAGCTGGTAAGCCGAGTTCTTCCTTCACGAGTTTTATGGCTTCAGCAGCATACGCAATGCTTGGAACATCAAAAACTAAAGTGTCAACCAAAAATTTCTCCATTCCAGCTTTCTCTGCTTTTTCAAGCAAGCTTGGCTGTTCTTCAAAACCTTTAAGTGCCAAAACTCTTCCTTCAGGCGAAAAATCGAACTGGTTTTCTGCAAGTAAAACACAAGCTTTCACCTTGCACTCTTTCAAAATTTCAATCTCTTCATTAGTTGTTTCTAGAGAAAAAGCATTAAAAATAACCTTATCATTTAATCCTAACTCATTTACAAGTTTTATTCCAGCAATTCTAACTTCGGGGCTTGCTCCATCAACCATCAACGGTTTTTCCGTTCTCTCAACAATAAACAAGACGTATTTTTCCATGGCTTCTGGAAACATAGCAGTAACATCAATAATATGCGGCATATTCAACCTTTCAGCCAATTCCTCAGCAGTTTCAATCCATTTCGAAACCTTAACTCTATCAAACCTTCCACTCTTATGATCTGTTACTTCAGGCATACCCTTATAGAAAATGTTTCCAACCAGAAGAGTGGGAAGTTGTCC
>JAOZNA010000085.1 GCA_029934005.1 Candidatus Bathyarchaeota archaeon | reverse complement strand
GCTAAAGCAGCGAGTCTAATGGAGGAGCTTTTGGAAACGCTGGAAGTTATGCAGGATGAGGAATTAGTTAAAGATTTAAAGGTTGCCCTTCGGGAGGTAGAAGAAGGTAAGACTAGGCCCTTCAATGAGCTTTTACGAGAGTTAGATCTTGAAGAAGAAATTTGAAATCGAGTTTGCCCCAAGCTTCTTAAGGAGAATTAGGAGGCTTAACAAGGAAGCCCAGGCTCGAATTATCCGAGAGATTAAGGTGTTAAGCACTAATCCGTATGTGGGAAAACCTTTACGCGGCGAATGGAAAGGAATACGCTCACTAAGAATAGGAGATTATCGAGTTCTTTACCAGATTAAGGGGAACAAAGTTTTCTTATTAGTTGTAGGCCATCGCAAACGAATCTACAAATAACACGCAAGATTTTCTTATTAAAACCAGGTCAAATAACCCTCACGACAATATCATCAATCATCCTTTTCATCATAGGTTTGACAATATACGCAAGATATTGCTGGAGAAAAGATTGAAACTACATCGAAGAGTTTGAACTTCTGTTAGGAGAAATTAAAAGAATGTGAACCGTATTATTTTCGTTTCTACTTTAATGTCTATTTCGAAAACCAACCTTCTCTTTTCATTGTTTTTATTGAGATGTTGTGGCTTGAGTTGTCTCCTTTGGTTACGAAGACGTCGACGTTCTCTCCGACAGTTTCGGCTATTTCTGCGACGTCTCTATGTGTAAATCCTGGGCAGAGCAGGACCGCGTGGACACCTTTGTCTCTGACGAGTTTTCTACAAACTTCAACTGTCTCCCTCTGATTCTTGACAACTACTACGGATAGTTTATACCTGCCAGTATCAATCACGCACTTGTGCTTATTGCGGAAGGAACTAGAATGTTGAGGGTTATGTGAATGAGACTGTTGAAACAGAATTTTTACAGTAAAGAAGGATGCTGCTGTTACCTTCAGTTGAAGCGAAATTTTTAAATTTAAGTCAGAATAAAACTTATTGCTTAGCCCTAATCGAAGAGCGGAAAGGGAACAACCTAAAGTAAGAGGCCTGGGAGTGAAGGTTAGACTCTTTGTTGCGTTAGCTTTGATCGGATCAGTGCTTTTGTGGATTATGCTATTTGGTGAAGCATTGTCCTTTTCAGTTTCTAAGGCTAAGGAAACCATTATCAGAGTCCCATGCGATTATCCTACAATACAAGAAGCTGTTAACATGGCACCTTATAACGGCATAATTCTAGTGCTAGCAGGAACTTATAACGAAAACGTCATAATTGACAAGCCTGTTAAGCTTATTGCAGCCGAGAGAACAGCAATAGTAGACTGTGGTGGAAGCGGAAATGCCATAACTATTTCGGCGGACAATGTTCTGGTTGACGGTTTTACAATTAGGAACTCAAAACGTGGTATTTTAATAGACGGAGCCAGCAATGTTACAGTAAGTAATAACATCATAATTGGAAATGACTGCGGTATATACGTAATTACTTCTGAGCTGGAGGAAGGGAACTTTATCATAGGAAATATTATAGCAAATAATGAATGGAACGCTATATATTCAAGTAATAACTCGATTTTTGAAAATTCCTTCATAGGAGGACATGTCGAGTTTGTTATGTGCGGTGGGAATAGAATTCACCATAACAATTTTGATTGTGAAATAGTGGAAGATTTGATACTCGCTGGAAATCTGAACAATTGGACAGGAAACTTCTGGAACACAGAAATATATAAAGGAATTCCGCTCCCTCCCGATGATCCAGCTTATCCGGGTTACGGAGGGGATAATCATCCTCTAACTGCTCCCTATAAATTCTTCCCTATAATCTGGAATGATGAAGTCTATCCTGTCAGCTTCGTTAGTAACTTCACTCTATCAAATATTAAATTTATGCAAACAGAAAAGAAGATATCACTCAACATCGACGAAAAAAGTGGCACAAGTGGCTTTTTAAATGTAACAATACCTAAGAACCTCTTAAAAGGCGAACCTTGGATGGTAATGCTTGATGACATGAATGTATCTTCCCAAGCTATCATAACAGAGAAACAAACACACACCTCAATATATTTATATTTCACATACATCCACAATACTCATAAAGTGGAGATAATTGGGACATGGGTAGTGCCGGAGTTTCCATCAAACTTAATTACATCATTCTTATTGCTTAATATAATCCTCATCATAGTTTTTATAAGAACTTTCAGTCTATAAGAAAAAGCAGAGGTTGACGAGCGATGAAGGCTGAATCTTATATTACACTGCTAACACTGTCAATTCTATTTATTGCTTCCTTCGGCATTTCTTCAGTTAGAGCTGAAGAACCAGCCTTACTCAGTATTCTTAACGAGCTTGGCTTCACAAATTTGGCTGAAATTTCAGTTGAAACCTTTGTGCCCGGCACATACAATGTTACACTTTATGCTGAATTTGCTGACTATCACAGCTCAAACGAGTTAAGCTGGTACATAGTGAATACAAGTAGCTATAACGTGATTTTCTCGGGATCAGAGGGCAATTTCGGATACGTTAGCCCACCCATAACGAAGCAGTTTACAACAGAACAAAAGTTTGGACTTTCCTTCTTTTCTGGAGAAGGCGTAAGGTATTATACTGAAACTGGCAGGAATCCAGATGGAATTGAACATGCCAAAATATATGTAAACCTTGATAATCCAGACATGTATCTGATAGGTTTTGAAAACCTGTATGGTCAAACATCTGATAGGGACTATAACGACATGGTTATATCACTGGAACTTATTATGCCCCCAACAATAAACGTGAATGGAGTAAATTGGCTTTTCTACAATGCAACTAATGACAAGGCTATGATCTATCTTGACGGCGGATATGCTTTTTCAACAGCTGTTAATGTTTTTCCCTACCTCCAAGATAAGACACCAAAAGAATCACTTTTCATTCATAAAATGATTTGGAATGGCTTTGATATAATAACCAATGCAGATTGGTTCTACTACGATGGAACTCAAACTGCTGTGAAGAATGTAGCAGAGTATCTTTTAGGAAGTTACTATAAACGTGTATTCCTATTTGGATACTCGGCTGGAGGCGTAATCGTGGCATATGAAATTCAGAAAGAATATGCTTCCACATTATTTTCGGCGGCGGTTGTTGCCTCGGCACCAGTAAATTGGGATCCACGAACGGCTCCGATTTATCAGTCTGCCGATACCGCCCAAAAAGACAAGGTGGCTACATGCCTTATAGCAGGTGTAAACGATACGATTACTAGTCCACCTATTCCCGACCAAATGAAAGTATACTATAGTAATGCCTTAATTCATAAAGAATGGCATAATTGGACCGATGGTCATGATGTGTTTTACCATACATGTTACGATCATCCCGGGGAAGATATTGCGATGGCTACATTGAGCTGGTTTAATGCAGCCCATCCACCAAACACTCCGTTAAAGCCTTCTGGACCTATAACCGTGCATAGAAACGAGTGGTTTACATACTCCACGAGCACGATAGACCCAAATGGTGATGATATTAGATATGAAGTTAAAGTCACCGGACCGAATACAAATGTAACAGCAATAGGAGAATGGCATAGCTCAGGCGAAATTGACACATGGGGTGTGCTTTGGGAAACCAATGATTCCTTAGGGACGTATCAGATGCAAGTGCGCGCCCAAGATGTCAATGGCCTATGGAGTTGCTGGTCCTCTCCTTTAAATATAACAGTAGTCAACAGAGCGCCATACACCTCTTCTACTCCTTCCGGTCCTACATCAGGATACACGGGCGCATCATATAGCTACTCTACGAGCACTACTGATCCTGATGGCGATGATGTTTGTTATCAGTTTGATTGGGGTGATGGATTGACCACAACGACGGGTTACTATTCGTCTGGTAGCACGGTCTCTGTTTCCCATACTTGGGAGTCGTCAGGAACATACTATGTTAAGGTTCGTGCAAAAGATGTTTATGGAGCATGGAGTGACTGGTCCGATCCCCTGACAGTAACTATTAGCAGCGGCGGAGGCGGTGGAGGCGGAGGCTGCCCAACACTTTTCAGCTGGAACGGCACAGCCTTCACTAAGGAGGCTCTTTTAGACATTCACGCAAGCCAAGACGTCACAGTCGATTATACACTGAAACATTTAACGCCTATAGGCAGATTATGCATGCTTCAGCTTAGAGAACTGGAGAATTTTACAAGTCACATAGACTATGTAAAGCTGTATGTAGTTGACAGTGAAGGAAACTGGCACGAATGCAACCTAATATTAGCGTGGCATAGCCAACTTGGACTAGTAACAACAGAACTATTTCACGACGATAACGTAAGGGTGGATTTGACCTCGCAACAAAAAATCCAGCTGATATTCCTAACTCCAAGCGATATCGATGATATTCAATCCTTTGTGTTTGAACTCAACGGTTACAACATGAAAACACCTTTACTAAAATAAACTCCAAATTTCCCCTCTTTTTCTAAAAATCAGCATCCTTGCATCTTACTTTAAGAAGAAGGCTGCATGACGCTATAAAACCTAGATGAAATAAGCAGTTCTTGTTACTTAGTGTAGAATTCTATGATTTTGCTATTGTTTTCCTCTAGGTATCCCGTCTCCTTCAGCTTTTTGCATAAGCTTTTATGCTTCATCTTCTATTGTAACCTCTTCAATCTTTAGGAGCCAGTCGCAGAAGAGGCTGGCTGTAATTTCCCTTTTAAGAGCTGCTCGTTATCTACATTCTTGCTTTCTGGAACTAGCTGGATGATTATGATTGCCTTCTTAACCATAGAGTATCCGCTCTAATGGATATTTAATGTGCAGATTACTTATTGCCTTTTCTGAACTACAGAGTGTAGACGATTTCACTGGATATATAGTGGGTTAAAATGGTAGAATTAAGAGTAACAATTGACGAAAAACTAAACAAACT
>JAOZNA010000084.1 GCA_029934005.1 Candidatus Bathyarchaeota archaeon | reverse complement strand
GAGAAGGAGAAGAAAAATGAATTAAAAATAGTTGTTTATAACGCTCAAACTAGAAGTATAAAGGAAATTGCATGGTGTGCTTTATGCCAAGAAATTAAACCTCTATTTTGGGCTGATGGAAAACTGTTATGTTATGAGATGAGATTCTATCCTAAAGAATCAAAAATATTCGTTTTAGACAGCTGCATCGCTGAAATGCCAGAATATAACAAGACAATTAAGGTTGAAGGAATTCCGGGAATACCTCCGTCGGTTATCCCGGTTGTGAAAGCTTCTCCAACTGCGGAAAAAGTGTTGAAGGAAACCATTAAACTTCTAAGCCTTAAAGAAAACCAAGCCGAATAAACCAACAATAGCTTACATTTAATTATCAACTCTACTAATCTTAACGTTAGTGTGGGATTCAATTTGTCTGAAATATTGGATAATGAGAAGTTGGTTGGTCAAATTGACAAGAAAGGAATGCTTAAAACATGTCTAAGAACTTATGAACTCTCTTATGATGCTGTGGAACTAGCGAGAAAAATGGAGTTACCAAAGGAATATGTTAGTCCACGGAATGTAGTTTTTGCGGGAATGGGCGGTTCATGTATTGGTGGGGAACTGCTGAAGGACTGGCTTAAGGACAGAGTAAATGTTCCAATGGAGTTATGCGATGATTATTATTTGCCTCGGTACGTGAATGAAAATTCCTTGGTTTTTACCATAAGCTACTCTGGAGAAACCGAGGAAACTTTGTCTGTGTTTGTTGAAGCTGCGAAAAGAAAATGCAAAATATTGGCTATAACTTCAAATGGTCATCTGAAAACTTTTTGTGAAAAACTGAATTATCCATGTCTGCAGATTCCGCAGGGATTTGCTCCAAGAGCTGCTTTGCCGTATATGTTCTTTCCTTTAGCAGTTTTTATGGAAAAAGCAGGGTTAATCTCGAATATAGATGGGGAAATTGAAGAAGCTATTAACGTTGTAAAGAAGCTTAGCGAGGAAAACTCAGTTAACGTACTGGTAGAAAAGAACTTGGCTAAGAGACTTGCCTTGGAACTTAACGGAACAATACCAGTAATTTATGGCTTTAGATACTATGCCTCCGTTGCCCACAGGTGGAAAACTCAGCTTAACGAAAACAGCAAAATACCATGCAAATATGAGGTTTTTCCAGAACTAAACCATAACGAAGTTGTAGGATGGGAAAAAACTGGAGATTTCGCCAAAAATTTTGCAGCAGTGCTCTTAAGAGAACAAAACGAGCCTCCTGAAATCAAAAATAGAATTGAAGCCACAAAACAGATCGCTTTACAAAATTTAGGTAAGATTTTTGAGGTTAATGCCATAGGTGAAACAAGACTGGCAAAAATGTTCTCGCTTCTCTACATTGGAGACCTTGTGAGCATATATTTAGCAATTCTCAGAAAAGTTGATCCGTGGCCTGTTGAAACAATAGCTAAGATTAAACAAGTGTTAAAGGAAAGGCTAAACCTAATTAGCAAAATTGAATTGGAAATTGGGGAGCTTTCAGTTTAGTGGCTACGTAATTCTTAAAAGCTTGTTGTGCATTGTCTTAGTGCGTTTGGGGTTCGTATGTATCCAATAGAAGTTCAGAATGTAACGAAGCGATTTGGAGAAATAGTTGCAGTTAATAATGTTTCATTTAATGTTAGGAAAGGTGAAATTTTCAGCCTTTTGGGTCCAAATGGAGCGGGAAAAACCACTCTTGTGAATATAATAACTTGCCAGTTAAATCCCGATGGTGGAACATGTAAGGTATTTGGAATGGATGTAACAAAAAAGCAGAAAGAGATTAAGAGGCTTATTGGGTTCTGTCCGCAAGAAATTGTTTTATACGACTTTTTATCTGCAAGGGAAAATCTGAAGTTTTTTGCAGACCTCTATAATCTTCCTTCAAAAGAAGCGAAAACAAGAATAGAGGAGATGTTGAGTTTAGTGGGACTTAGCTCTAGGGCAGATGATAAAATAAGAACTTATTCTGGTGGAATGAAAAGAAGACTAAACATTGCAGCTGCCTTTCTTCACGACCCTCAAATTCTCATTCTCGACGAACCAACAACTGGTTTAGACCCTTCTTCTAGACGTGCAATATGGGATTTAATAACAACATTCAAAGAAGAAGGAAAAACGGTTTTGATGTCAACCCACTACATGGACGAGGCTGAATCTCTATCCAACAGAGTCGCCATTATGGATCAAGGAAAAATAATAGCCCTTGACACGCCCAAAAAATTGAAGAAGATGCTTGAAGAAAAGAGCGCAATTCAACTTGAATGCAGAAAATTAACCAAAAAAGCCGTAGAAGAGCTCTCAAAAATCTCAACTACGCATAAAGTTGCAGTCAAGGAGAACCTCATACGAATAGTTGTTAAAGATGTTGACGAAACTTTACCAAAAGCCATTGAAATAGCATTGAAAAACGGGGCGTGGATTGAAAAAGCCATAGTTTTGGAACCAACTTTAGAAGATGTTTTCATTAAGCTCACTGGAAAAACCTTAGAGGGAGAATGAAATGAAAGGGATAAAAGGAATATTTATAGTTCATTTAAAAGCCACGTACCGCAGTCCCGGCGAGTTGTTTTGGCTTTTAGCATGGCCGTTATTAATAACCATCTTGTTCGGATACATTTTCGGTGGACAGAGTTTCCAGTTTAATTTAAAAGTTGCGGCAATAAACCTCGACCAGACTGGTTCATCTGCTATGAATGCAACCTTATTTATTCAGTCGATGAATGGAACTGACATGTTCACTGTTTATGAGTATGAAAATTTGACAAGAGCTATTCAAGATTTGAAAGATGGAAAAGTGGACTTGATAACCATATTTCCAGAAGGCTTCTCAAGCAATCTAACCTCTGGAAAAACATCGAGAATAATAACTTATATTGACTATGCAAACCCTCAAAGGGCTGAAGTTGCAAGAGCTACACTTCAAGGGTTCGTTCAAGCTTTTTCAGAGGAAATTCAGAGACAATCAATAGCTTATATAATGCAGTATGTTAACCCCGCAAGTTTTAACATGTCACAAGGAGAGTTTGAAGCTTATATGTGGGGGTTCGCAAAGCCAATTAACCTTACAGAAAGCACTGAACAAATAAAAAGCCGAGAAGTAAGCTATATAGAATGGATGGTTCCAGGCATCATTGGAATGAACTTTCTTTGGTATGGTCTCATTGATGCAGCAACCGCCATAAGCTCTGAACGAGAAAGAGGAACTTTCCGCAGAATTCTAATATCCCCTGTAGGTCCATGGAGCGTTCTTTTCGGGAAAGCTTTAGGCATCATTACCAACCTTCTTGTTTCTACGTGTTTAGTTGTCGCCGTATCCTATGCTGTTTTTTCCGTGGAGCTTAGTTGGCATCCAATTATAGCGTTGGTTTGGTTTTTAGCGGCACTGAATTCTATAGGAATAGGGCTAATAATTTCGTCTGTCACTAAAAGTGTTAGAGCTGCGTCTGGAATTGCCTCTACCATAGCGGCAATTTTCCAGTTTTTCATTGGAATATACTTTCCAAGAGAGTTTCTGCCAACTGCATTGCAAGTTTTTGGCGACATTTTTCCATTAACTCATACAACAGAGATTTTAAGGGCAATAATGATAAGGGAAACACCGCTAACACAGATAATTCCGTACTTACTTCAAACAGCAGCGGCAATAATTCCAATATTCTTAGTGGGAGTAATACTATACAAGATGGCTGCCAAACGCCCCTAAACTTTTCATCCCTTACTACTCAAAATCTTTCTTGCATCAACTAATCTCTTTAACGCCACAAAATTTGTTAAAACAGCCAAAATGACTAGAGTAATTAGGATTTGACCGAGTATTCCGCCTATCATAATTATGAATAGTCTTACATCTCTGTTTGCAGCATAACCAGAAACTCCCGTCCTAAAATAAATTTTTAGACTTTCTGCTTTTGCTCTGCTATAACTTATCATTAGGGAACCAAACAATGCGGCAATTGAAGTCACAATGTTCCAAATATTATTGTTAGATGTTAAAGTGTTGTAGGCTAATCCCAAAATTATTACTGCATCTGCGTAACGGTCAAGAACAGAGTCGAAAAAACCTCCGAAAACTGTTGTTTTACCCGTTAAAACCGCTAAGTCACCATCTACTCCGTCAAGTATTGAGGCTGTTTGAGCTAATACTCCGCCTAAAATATTTTGTTTAAGAAAGAAAGCAGCTCCAGAGAAAACAGCCACTAGGAAACTTAAAAAACTTATCTGGTTTGGAGTAAAATTCGTGTTTTTAGCTAAAAAACGAGCTATTGGACGTGAAAATTTACGGTTTAAATGTTGAGAAATTATTCCATCCCAATATTTTGGCAACTTAATCATCTACTCAAAATTTCCTCGGCAAATTTTAGGTCTTCTGGTAAATCTATGTCAAGCCAAAAAAGACCGGAAACATCGCAAGCCCATACCGACACCTCGTTTCTGACCAGCTGTTGAATGCACCTACTAAGTGTCAACGATTTTTCATCCTTAATCTGCCGAATTGCCTCAAAGATTCTTTTATCGAGTATGAAAACCCCGGTGTCTATGGCATTCCAACTATCGATGTTTTTTCCTATGTCCTTTATGAAGCCCTTTTCATCCACTAAAACCTTTGTTGCATCCTTTAGCTGTGAAGGATAACAAGGGGAGTAATCCACGCAGAGTAAAGGGGCATGTTTAACGTTATCTAATGCTATCTTAACGATTTTTGGGTCAATTAGGTGGTCAGCCATTAAAACAAGAAAAAAATCATGATTTTTTAGAGACCCTTTCGCTGCGTAAAGGGAAAGCCCATTTCCATCTTCATAATTTGGATTATGAACATAGTCAATTTTAATTCCATACCTTTCGCCACTACCTAGATATTCGCGTAAAGCACCAGCCATATAACCAGTTACAACAATGCATTCATCTATCCGGTTTTTCCTTAAGGCTTCTAGAGGATATTCTATTAATGTTTTT
>JAOZNA010000030.1 GCA_029934005.1 Candidatus Bathyarchaeota archaeon | reverse complement strand
GTTTCAAAGGAAAATCCCATTAAAAGGGAATTGAAAAATGCTTCTTGCATCTAACAACTACTTAACAACTTCAAGTTTCAAGGAGGGGTCGAGTGTGAGATGCGAGGTTGAGGTTGTCTTTCATAGTGATGTTCTCAAGGTTGAAGATAGTAAGATAATTGTTGGGCACGCGAGGTGAACGACGTGGGCGATCCTGAGAAGTTGGCTCCTGAAAGATATGAAGCCCTCAAACTCACAGCGGAGATAAGCAAAAAGAACGACTTCGGAGTAACACCTAATCCTTGTTTATTTTTAAAAACAAAAATTAAAAATTATGTTGGAGATGATGTTTGGAAGGAGAGAATCCAAAATAATTTTTTGATCACCCTTACTTAAGAGCATTATATGAGATCATATCTTAAGAATAAAAATGTAAAACCATACTTCATGATCTCGAAACTATCAGTTAAGGACTTGAACCCTTTTTGGTTTTAGTCCGCCCGGCCCACCAATTTCGAAATATGATTGTTTTTGCAAAAACTTGGCCCTTCTCCTCTTTAGCAAGTTTTCTGTATACTTCAAGTTTATGCGTTCTAATTTGAAGAGAAGAGGGAATCAGATGTGATTTGTTAACTATAAGTTTATCTTAACAAGGTTAGTAGTGTAGAAAGGGGGTATAATTGAATACTGAAGAGATTATGAATGTAGCTCTTAAACTTGCTGGTTTAAGAGATGTTCCAAACGACAGCGCAATATTTGTGAGCGGTAGGGGCATTCAAAAGGTTTTGTTCGGCATAGATATTGGTGTTTCTGAGTTGATGTTGGCTAAAAAGCTGGGTTATGATGCAGTTATTTCTCATCATCCTCCAGGCGGCATGGTAACGGTGAATTTTCATAGAGTTTTTGAGAGGCATGTTCAACAAATGGTTTCAGTTGGAGTTCCAGCTGAAGAGGCGAGGAAGGCTGTTAAAAGGAAACTTGGGATGTTGGAGGTGGAGATGCATATAAGAAATTATGCGCATATAATTGATGTTGCAAGAATTTTGGGTATTCCATTCATGAATATTCATACGCCTTTAGATGAGATTGGAAGGAGAAGAATGGATGAACAGATCAAAAAAGAAATTAGGGATTATTCTAAGGTTAGAGATGTAGTTTCTGCTTTAAAGAAACTTTCTGAGTTTCAAAACGCGTTAACTGACATAAAGGTTGGGCTTGGGAATCTTGAAAATTTAGCTGGAAAGGTTGTGGTGTCACATGGAGCAGGAACAAATGGTGGATATGAGGTCGCAAAGACGTACTTCAAATACGGTGTTGGGACTCTGATATATATTCATATAAGCTATGGAGATTTAGAGAAGCTGAAAAAAGAAGTTAAAGATAAAAATTTGATTATTACTGGGCATATTGCAAGCGATTCCGTTGGAATTAATCCATTTATTAAAGAACTTGAGAATAAGGGGATAGATGTGACAACAATCGGAGTAGTCAAAGGTTAAAACTTAGCTATAAAAAGGGGTTGTTACTTACTTCTTACTCTTCTAATTTCAAATACAACTGGGTTGTTATGGTCAGGACAAGCATTGAAAATCACGTCTTTGTCCTCAGCCCAGGGGAATTCCGCTCCGTAACGCATAGCATAAACCTTAGGCAGCAAAACCATTAGAGCACTATAGCAAATATTTCCTTTAATCGATTTTCCATCAAAAATTATTTTATCGCCGACTTTATGACCGAAGGCGCAGGTTCCCTTCTGGCTTTTAACAGTAACTTCAACAACATACGACATGTAGATCACCTTGTCAATTATTTATGTTAAAATCTTATTAATTTATTCTGAAAGAAATCTCTTATGCTGTTTTTATGTGGAATTCGCAGTATGGGTCTCCTTTTGCTATACATTTTGTCTCTTGAACTTCTGCTTCTTTCCTAAAGAACTTAGTGAAAAAACCTGCAATTGCCCCTCTGTAAAAATGACTATACGGCTTTCCAGAACTCCTTCCTAGTTCACATTCAAAATTTTCGTACATCCTTACGATTGCAACCTGCATTTCTTTATCTACCTTTACGATGTCGGCTACTCCCCAGCCAAGTGTCATATTAATTGCCTTCGATACCTCAGCTAAATCTTCAACTTCTTCGCTTCTAGCTATTTGTACGTACTCATCGTAAACTTGCTGACCAATGTTAAAGCCTGCATAATAAAGCATTGCTTCGCCCGCAGTGCCAAACTGTTTTCTAATTCCGTTAAGCAAAGCCTCATAAACTGATTTTCTGAACACCACAACTCTTTCATTTGCAATTACTAAAGGGAAAAAATACGTATCTGAAATGAATCCTTTCTTTTTAGGCCTTATCAATTCAACACTTAATACCGCTTCTTGCTTTTTTACTCGTTCTAGGAGTTCTTCTGGTGAAACTTGCGAATTGGAAAAGTCTAGGAATGCTAATGCTTTAACAGTAGAAGCCTCTGCTTCGGTCATTGAAAATTGAACGAAATGAACTATAATTCCAAATTTTCCAAGGATTTCAGATAATCTTCGAACTACTCCTCTTTCTATTCTAGCTTCAATGACCAAGCCACAAATTGTTTGATTCTCATTAAAAATGAGAAATCTACCAATGTTAAGAGGGTGGAAACCAGTTTTATTTGAAGACACCTTTACCACAAAAAGCCTATTCAACTATTCTTATAAAACGTTTTGGTTGTTTGCAATTTTACCATTTTTGAGTATGTTACAATTTTCTTTCGGTTCAGAAATAAAAATCCAAAATAGAATAGTTGTTAGAATTCCTAACGAAGCCGTTACCCAAAATGGAACGGCTTACTATAAGTTCTTTCTTTCGCCATTTTTATCACTCAGATGCTTACAAATATTGAATATGAAATTGTCGCTACTTCGCTTATGCTGTAGAGTTCTCTCTATTCCTAAGCTTGGACACCAATTTAGGAGTATAGCTGTCCGCAGAAAGTTTTATTCTATGTAACTTTCTCTTTTGGCTTCCTTAATTTCTTAAGTTTTATCCTTGCAGTGAGAATCTTTTCGGTTGCAAAGAACTTGGCTGCAATATATAAGATAGCAACCGTAAATATTGAAACGTAAATTATGCCGCCTATGGCTATTAGGTGGTTTCCGGTTACCGCGGCTTTCGCCGCTAAAATTGGATGAGAATACGGTATGGCTAAAATTAAGATTTGCAAGGGAAGGGAAAGCGAGAATACATCTAAATACATTAACAGAAACATCGGAATAAATATCACTGGATAAATGTAGCCTACAATTGCCTGAGCGCTTCTAACATCTTCTGTGAAAGCGGATATTACAACAGCCAACGCAAGCGCAGAAAGTAAAGAGACAAATAAGGAAATTCCCATTAGAACGTAGCCGACTGGACTTGGAGCCAACCCCAATTCAACTAAGTCAACGCCAATCTCGGTCGGAACGAGAGTAAAGATTGAACCCATATAGTAAATAAATCCGATGAGGTAGGCTATTGCCCCGATTAAAGCCACAATTATTGACCCGAAAAGTTTGCCCATCAATATTGTGAAACGATTAATTGGAAGGCTAAGCAAAGTTTCGAGAGTTTTTTCTTCCTTTTCGGAAGCAACAGATGTTGCGGCCAACTGCATTGCCATTACAATTATAATTGCAATGGCAATTGGGGTCACAATCTGCTGGGACATAGCTAAATTAAAGAGCGTCGATGGAGGAACTGGTAATGGTTTCCCTTTAACAATTGAGTTTTCAGAAACTGTAAAAGGATCCGGAGACCAACCCCGCTTAACCGCTTCAATGAGAGAGTTTATGGCTTCTGAACGTGCACTTTCAACCATTCCAGAGCCCGTGTAAATGCTGTAAGTCTTGAGCCGAGCTTTCTTTCCCTGAGTTATGTTTTGGCTGAAGCCTTCTGGGATGACTATTAAGTCTGTAAGGTTAGAGGCTTGCATCTGCTGGATAGCTTGGATTTCATCAGTGGCACTTATTTCGATTATATTTGCGCCCAAATTTGTCAGATTTTCAATCAATACTCGACTCCAGTTGCCATGGTCGAAGTCCGCCACTCCTACCTTAACTTCTTTTATGCTCTCTTGAACTTGAATGAAAACGGAATGCATAACAGCACCCATTATTGGGAACATTATAACTGGAACTATTATCATCCCGAGCAATATTCTGGGATCCCTAACAAGTTCTTTAACTTCCTTAGAAACGATAGCTTTTAAATCTCTAAGCATAACTTGTCACCTTAATGAAAACTTCCTCTAAATTTTCAGCTTTATACTCAGTTTTAAGCTCTTCAGGTCGTCCTTCAGCCACAATTTTTCCTTTATGGATAAGCGCTACCTTATCGCATAGATATTCAACTTCAAGCATGTTATGGCTTGAAAGCAGAACGGTTACGCCAAATTCTTTAACATAGTTTTTTATGATACTCCTAACGTAAAAGGAGTGAACTACGTCAAGTCCGCTTGTAGGTTCATCAAGAATGGCTAACTTAGGCTTGGTCATTAAGGCTCTGGCAACTAGAAGCCTACGTTTCATTCCCTTACTATAGGTTTTGATTCTATCATGGAGCCTTTCCCCAAGTCCAGAAATTTTAACAGCATCCCTAACCATGGCTTCAGCCTCATCCTTGCTCTCAGCGTTAAAACTCGCCATAAACCTCAAGTATTCAATTCCGGAAAGGTTTTTGTAAGCTCCAGCCTCTTCCGGAAGATAACTGATAATTTTACGAACCTCATCTGCCTTCTCAACCACATTTAATCCGAAAACTTCCACACGACCAGAAGTAGGCAAAAGCAGAGTTGCAATTATTCTCAACGCTGTAGTTTTTCCGGCACCATTAGGTCCTATAAGTCCATAAATCTCTCCATCTTCAACTCTGAATGATAGCCCCTCTAATGCTCGAATGCTACCGAACACCTTAACTAAATCGTCTACTTCAACTGCCGCCAAATCTGGATGCCTCAAGTATTCGTTCTTTCCAATAGCAACATGAAACGATTATTTAAACTTTCATGAAACCTTCAATTATCAATTGTGAAAAAGGAAAATGAGGTTTAGTAGGCAGATATTCCGACGAATCTGAGTTTGTTGAGTTTTATTGGTGGAACAGTTGTTTCTTCAACTATTTCTTGGTTCTTTCCAATCAGAGGGATATCTTTTAATGCTGATAACATACTGTCTGTAAAGCGCATATTAACTATTGGTTTGGTAATCTCACCATTTTCTATTAGGAAAGTGCCGTCTCTTGTTAGTCCCGTAAGTATCGCTTTTGTAGGCTCAACAGGGTTTACGTAATGGAAGTAGGTTACGAATATTCCACGTTTAGTTTCTTCTATCATTTCCTCAATTGTTGAATCGCCGGGTTCCATAACCATGTTAAAGGGCATAGGTATATCGTAAAACCACCTTGTTATCGGCGGAATTGAATGCCCAGTACTCTTTTTGTTCTCTTTTCCAGCCCTTAAAGAGTCGTAACAAATGCTTTCTTCAGAAACTGTTCCGTTTTTAATAAGAAACTTTAGCTTTTTAGGAACTCCCTCTCCATCTATTGGTGTCATATAAAATGTTTTAGGGTCTCTTGCATCATCCTTAACGGTCAGTTTTTCATCAAATATTTGCTTATCGAGGAAGTATTTAACAAATGAACTTCCGTTCTGGTAGGGAACAGCCGAAAATCCCATATAACCTAGATATGAGAGGATTGTTCCAACAGCCAATGGAGAAAGAACAACTTCATAGTCTCCTGGTTGAAGTTTAACTGGTTTGACGCTTTTAATGGATTTTTCCGCAGCATCCTCGGCGAGAAGGGTGGGATTTATCTCTTTTACGTTTCTTGTATATTTTTCCGCGGTTCCAAATCCTTCTGAACCTTCACTTTCGGATATAACGGTAGTCTTCATGCTTGCGGTTGTAAGTTTTGCGTAAGCTGAAACTCCTAAGGAATTAGCGACTGCAAAATAAATCGCTTTTGTCGAGAAATATCCAGCTACAGCTTTCACAATTGATGACTTACTGTGGGCAATTTCAATAGCTTCCTTTACTTTTTCAGCTCTATATTCAGGCGTACAAGCGGCTGTTTCGTTAATGAAGGCGTTCTCCAAAGGAGTCCATGGCTCCGGTTCAGGTAAACTTTTAAAGTTTTCATCCGGTCTGGCTGATTTAGCTATTCCTATGGTTTTCCGAACTAATCCTTCAATTTCTGACTCCTCAAGCGTGTTTGCCCTTAAAGTCCCTATTCTTTTGTCTGGTAAAATAACTTTAATTATCATTCCGCCATTTTTTGAGGCTACATTTTGGTGTATCTGCGAGTTTGCATATCTTGTAAGGGCATCATCAAGCAAAAATGTGGTTACTTGAGCTTGGCTCGCACCAAGCTTAATTGCTATTTCTACGGTTTTTTCCGCTAATTCAGTAATTCTTTCAACAACCATATTTTTCACCTCTAAATCAAACCTATTCGAATATTTCGGAATCTTGCAGTTCCGCATCCATGTCCAACATACATTACTTGACCGGGTACTCCCTTCCCACAATTTGGAGTGCCCCACATTCTCCAGTCATCCTTGCTTATGGCGTCACAGGAACCCCAAAACTTGGGTGTAACCCCTATGTAAGTCGGATTTTTAACCATTCTCTCTTTACTTCCATTCTTTATAATCCAGCCTATCTCCGTTCCAAACTGGAAATTTATCCGTTTATCATCAATACTCCATGATCGATTAGTCATCATTAGAACTCCATCCTTTGTATCTTCAATTATTTCCTCAGCTTTCCAGTCTCCAGGAAGCAAATTTATGTTCGTCATACGTATGAGTGGCAAGGACAACGGAGAGTCAGCTCTCATTCCACCGCTACTTTCACCCAAATTCAGTTCTGCCGCTGTTTCACGTGAACTCTGGTAGCCCACAAATAAACCCTCTTTAACCAAGTATACTTTTTTCGCAGGTGTTCCTTCGTCGTCGTAACCAAATGTACCAAGTCCTTTTGGAACAGTTGCGTCTGCAACCAAGTTTACATGCTCTGAACCATATCTGAATTTTCCAAGTTTCTCCGGAGTTAGAAAACTTGTTCCAGCATAATCGGCCTCTGTTCCTAAAACTCTGTCAAGCTCGGTTGGATGCCCACAGCTTTCATGTATTTGCAAAGCAAGCTGATCACCAGTTAAAATTAGATCCGTGGTTGTGGATGGACACTTTTCTGCTTCAAAAAGTTTTATCAATTCCTGCCCAACATTTCTTGCATTTTCAACCAGTTTTAAGGATTCAAAGAATTCGTAGCCAGCTGTTGCGAAATCTCCTCTAAATGAGGCTGGATAAGATCTCACTTGCATTTCTCCATTTTTAACCGCTATTGCCCTCAGCCCACCACCGCACCAGGTTATTGTCTGCGAGATTTCGGTTCCTTCGCTGTTGACAAAGAATTTTTTCTCTCTATAGCCTCTGTAATAGCTATATGAAGCTTTAATTAGTGGAGATTGTTCAGCTAGTAATCTTTCAGCTTCAAATAGGATTTCAAGTTTTTCTTCCATTGGAATTTTGAAGGGATTCTCTTTAATGGGAGTTTCGTATCTATCTTGTCTTATTTCCTCTTTGCTAAGCCTTACGGGCATCTTTTTTAGCATAGCACTTGCTTTAGCTATGCTTATGGCTCTTTCAACTACTTCGATTGCTTCTTTTTTGTCTAAGTCCACTGAGGAGGCGAATCCCCAAGCGCCGTCGACTATAACTCTTACTCCAAAGCCTCTTGTTTGTAGAAATTTTATCTCTTCTGGAGCTCCATTTTTAATTGTTAGAACTTCGTCGGCTATTTCGCCGACTCTTACGTCAACATAGTCTACTCCTCGTTTTTTTGCTTCCTCCAAGGCAAATTTTCCAAGCTCCGAAAACATCATTTTCACTCCTTTCCTATTGAGATTATTATGAGTAAGATTTAAGCTTTTTAGGAAGTTTTAAATGTCTTCTAACTCAATTGTTGTATCATGGAGTGGAATTATAGGAAAGCTGCTGGGATTCTCCTCTTTATTGGCAGTACTCAGTTTATTTTAGGAATGCTTACGGCAGAAGCATTATATGCGGACTACAGTGTTTCGTTAAATTATATTAGTGATCTTGGAGTTGGAAGTACCGCCCTTATTTTTAATTCTTCGGTATTTTTGCTCGGCATTATGGTTGTTGCCGCCTCATTTTTCATTCAGCGTTTATTTGATTTTAAGCTTCTTTCAACGTTTATGTTTTTAACTGGAATTGGTGCTATGGGAGTTGGATTATTCCCTGAAAATTTTGGCATGCTGCATACTATTTCCTCTTTGTTTGCTTTTCTTTTTGGTTCTTTATCCACAATTGCTTCTTTTAAGCTTCAAAAAGCTCCTCTATCTTATTTAGCGATTATTTTAGGATTTTTATCACTTTTTTCCTTAGTTCTTTTTGGCTCAGGAGTTTATTTGGGACTTGGTAAGGGCGGAATGGAACGTATGATTGCATATCCAACATTATTGTGGGCAGTTGGTTTTGGCGGTTACTTAATTGGGTCTTCAGAAAATTCGTAACCATCATCCATACAGATAATCTATGGGCTTCGTGTTTTGAGGAAATTATATATTTGATGAAGTTAAAATTAATTGGTTGTGATTTCCAAATTGACTTATAAATGTAAAATTGTGAGGTTATAAAATGAGCACTCATGCTGAAGATCTAAAACTACGCTTAATGACGATTGAGCTTTTGCAGATGGCTCTCAGAACCCATGGAGGACGCTTCACATATCGAGAACTGTCCCAGAAAACGGGATTACCAGTCACCGTTTTAAGCAGATACGCAAAGGGGCATGTTTTGCCGAATGTGGAAAGGGCGAAACAGCTTTGGAACAAACTTGTAACTCTTGTGAGTTTAGATAAGGAACTAGAAAGAAGGATGCGATTTAACGAGGATGGTTTTTTCGACAACACACACATAATAGGCGACCATAACATTTTGCGTCAAGCCGCAAGATACGCGCTTTCTACCTTTGCGGGGAAAAGGGTTACAAAGGTATTAACAGCAGCAGTAGATGGAATACCAATTGCAACCATGGTAGCTAACGTCTTAGGAGTAGACTTAGCAATAGCCAAAAAAACAAAGGAAGTTGGAGTGAAAGCTTTCCTAGAAGAAACTTTTACATTAGGCGACTCGGGAATGACTGTAACATTGTATCTACCGAAAAACACCATAAAAAGAAAAGATAGCGTATTAATAGTAGATGATATGATAAAGACTGGTGAAACACAAGCAGCTCTAATAAATCTGGTCCATAAGGCAAAAGCAGAGGTTTCAGGGGTTTTTTCATTGATAGCGATAGGGGAAGAATGGAAGAAGAAAATAAACCTACCAAAGGAATGCCCAATAGAAGTAATAACTAAAGTAAAACAGCCCTAAACACGTAAAGGAGAAAAATTTTGAACAAAAGAACGATAGAATGGAAAAATGGAAAGGTTCGGACAATAGATCAGACCAAACTACCGCACGAACAAGTAATTTTGGAAATAACAAGTTGCAGAGAAATGGCAGAAGCGATAAAAACTATGAAAATTAGGGGAGCGCCACTTTTAGGAGCAGCAGCCGCTTATGCATTAGCCCTTAAAGCCTACCATTCAAAGGCAAAAACTAAAGAACAGCTATTAAAGGAACTAGAAGAATGCGCAGAAACCATAAGAAAAACTAGACCAACGGCGGTTAATCTCTTTTGGGCAATAGACCAGATATTAGAAAAGATATCTAATGTGAAAGAAACAAATCTGAATGATATTGTCAGATTGGTAGTAGAAGAAGCGAATCGTATAGCAGATGATGATGTGGAGGCGAATAGGAAGATAGGTGAATATGGTGCAAGTCTGATACGTGATGGAGATGTTATACTTACTCATTGTAATGCTGGAGCTTTAGCAACCGTAGGTTATGGAACTGCATTAGGAGTGATAAGGGCGGCTTGGGAACAAGGGAAGAAGATTAGGGTAATAGCTACGGAAACAAGGCCGAAGCTTCAAGGAGCGAGGCTAACAACTTATGAATTAATGGAGGAGGGGATACCAGTAACTCTCATAACCGATAACATGGTTGGCTACATAATGTATAGGAAACTCGTAAACAAAATTGTGGTAGGTGCGGACAGAATAGTTTCAGATGCTGTTATAAACAAGATAGGTACATATACAATAGCAGTTTTAGCGAAGGAACATAAAATTCCATTCTACGTGGCAGCACCCACCTCAACCTTCGACCTAAAACACAGTTCAAAAGAGGTAACGATTGAAGAAAGAAAACCAGATGAAGTTACTTGCGTTTTTGGGAAACCAATTGCACCAAAGGGTGTAAAAGTCCTAAACCCAGCCTTTGACATAACTCCACTTGAATATGTAGATGCAATAATATGTGAAAAAGGAATATTTAAACCACGAGACTTGAAAAACCTCGGTTAAAACTGGTGGAAAAATGGAAACTGCTAAAAAAGAAAATAGAACAAAAATTAAGGCGGTACTCACTGAAGAGGGAGCAATTGTTGAGGTTTCTGAACAAGTAAACAGCTTGAAAAATAGTGGTTATGGAACGGATAAAAACGGTAAGTTGATTTTGAAACCTTATGAAACTCTTTTTCTAGTGGATAGAAAAGTAATTGAAGTTTTCGACAAAAAGGATAAGGAGCTTGACTTTCAAGATTTACTTCAGTTTTTTAAAAGTTTTGATGAAAATGTTTGGCTTCGCTACTTAATTTATAGAGATTTACGGAAAAGAGGATATGTTGTTAGGGAAGGATTCGGTTTTGGAATTGATTTTAGAGTCTATGAAAGAGGGGAATATGGAAAGAATCCGGCGAAATATGTAGTTTTTGGAATTGTAGAGGGAAGACCAGTTCAAATAGGAAAGTTGGCTAGTACCCTAGAAAAGGTGCAGAGTCTGAAGAAAAAATTAATTTTGGCGGTTGTAAGCCGTAGGGGGGAAATCGTTTACTATTCGCTTTCACAATTGGCGTTGCACGAAGTGAAAGAAAATGCCGAAGTATAGAACAGTTCGTGGAATGAGGGATTTCCTACCAAAAGAAGCGAAAATAATGAGGTATATTGAAAGTTTAGCGAGGGAAATTGCTGAACTTTATGGTTATCAAGAAGTAATAACTCCAGTTGTAGAATCATACGAGCTTTTAGCTGCAAAAAGCGGAGAAGAAATAAGGCAAAGAATGTATGCATTTAACGATTTAGGCGGAAGAAGAATTGCTCTCAGACCAGAATTCACAGCTTCAATAGCGAGACTTGTCGCAACAACTCTAAAAAACGAGCCAAAACCATTAAGATTATTTTGTATTGGAAGCTTATACCGCTACGACGAACCACAACAAGGTAGATACCGCGAATTCTGGCAATCAAACTTTGAACTTATGGGATCATCAAAACCAGAAGCAGATGTGGAAATCCTATCTCTCACGAACAATTTAATGAAAAAAACCAGCCTCAAAAATTACTGGTTCAAAATAGGTCATATGGGAATGTTCCGCGGAGTATTGTCACAAGAGGGAATTACTGAGGAAAAACAGAACCAAATAATGCAAAAACTGGACAAAAAACTTTGGAATGAAGCCTTAAACATGATAAAAGAAGAAAAAACTTCAAAAAAATGCATTGAAGTAGTAAAAAGTCTAATTGAAACAAGCGGGAAGGAAACAAAAGAGGTTTTAGGAAAAGCGAAAAAAATATTAAAGGATTATGAGGAAGCCGTAGATGCTGTTGAAAATTTAGAAGAAATTATAGAACTAACAATTGATAGCGGACAAAAAATCCAGTTTTCAGTAGATCTTGGATTCGCAAGAGGACTTGAATATTATACTGGAATGATATTCGAAGTCTTTGTTCCAGAACTTGAAATAGCATTGGGTGGTGGAGGAAGATACGACAAACTAATAGAACTATTCGGTGGAGAACCAACACCAGCTGTTGGAGTAGCCCATGGAATAGACCGCATAAGTCTAGCAATGAAAAAACAAAAAATAATTCCTCAAATACGTGAAAAAACAAAAATTTTGGTTGTTTCTTTAAATAAGAAACTTAAGGCTAAAAGTTTAGAAATCGCTTCGGTTTTGAGAGAAAAC
This sequence comes from Candidatus Bathyarchaeota archaeon, assembly GCA_029934005.1. Lineage (GTDB taxonomy): Archaea > Thermoproteota > Bathyarchaeia > Bathyarchaeales > WUQV01 > JAOZNA01. The sequence goes on along the minus strand of JAOZNA010000030.1, from coordinate 5,532 downwards.
GGTTTTTGCGTAGAAACCGAAGTTATGGGGAGAAAAGTTTCAAGAGTTTTAGAAACAGCCAACCGAAAAGGCATAGCCTACGTAGTTTTAGTTGCTCCGAAAGAAATGAAGGAAGGAAAAGTTGTTCTTAGAGATATGAATAGAAGAGAACAGGAAACTGTTAGCTTAGGAAAACTTGTAGAAGAGATAAGGACAAGGTAAAAACCAGCATTAAGGTGGAGATGTTGGAAGAAATCGGAGAAAGGGAGATAATTAAAATTCTGTTTGAAAAATATGAGAAAATGCCGAAAATGCCAATTCCTTTTGGAGACGATGTTTCAGCAATAGAAATCGATGAAGAAAGGCTTGGAATATTAAAAACAGACATGCTTGTCGCGAAAACAGACGTCCCAAAAGAAATGAAAATTTGGCAAGCCGCACGGAAAGCTGTTGTAATGAACGTCAGCGATTTTGCAGCAAAAGGCGTAAAACCAAAAGTAATGCTCGTTTCACTTGGACTTCCAAGAAAACTCTCTAAAAAAGACATAATTGAAGAAATTGGTTACGGATTAAACGTTGCCGCACGCGAATATGACATATACATAGTTGGAGGCGACACCAACGAAGCTTGCGACCTAATAATTGCATGCATGCTCTTTGGAATTGCTGAAAAAAATAAAGTTTTAACTAGAAGCGGAGCAAAACCAGGCGATTACGTGGCGGTTACTGGACTTTTTGGAAATCCTCCAGCTGGATTAAAAATTTTAGTTGAAAACATAGCTGTGGATGAAGACTTGAAAAATAGACTTGTGAGTTCGGTTTTAATGCCTAAAGCAAGGTTGAAGGAAGGCTTAGCCTTAGTTAAAACCGGCGCTGTGACAGCCTCCATAGACTCTAGCGACGGACTTGCATGGAGCCTTCATGAAATTTCTGCAGCAAGTAAGGTTGGCTTTGAAATTAATACGGTTCCCATTTCTTCTGAAGCTAAAAAATTTGCTGAAATGCAAAATTTAGATCCTTTTGAGCTTTGTTTTTATGGTGGCGAGGAATATGAACTCGTTTTGACGGTTAATCCTCATCTTTGGTTAGAAGCTGAGCGTGCAGTAGCTAAGCTTGGTGGACAATTAATTAAAATTGGAAAGGTTATTGAGGAAAAAGGGATTTTTTTGAGGATGAAAAATGGTAAGACGGTTTATCTTGAGCCGCGGGGATGGGAACATTTTAAATCTCCTTAAACATGAGGTGTGTATGAGTGATTTTATCAAATAATAATGTTGGAAGTTTTCCTCTGAAGTTTCAAATGGATAATTTTAAAAAGCCTTAAGGCTTACATTTCAAATCCAGACAGTTATAACCGCGAAAATGTTTAGGAAGTAGGGAAATGAGTTGGTGTTCTAAAAGAGAAAATTTAGAAGATGTCACAAAAATTTTGGTTGAAACAGCATTAGGTCATGAAAAGGCTGATTTAGTTGTCAAAAATGCAACCTTGGTTAATGTTGATTCAGGCGAACTTCTAGAAAACACTGGTATAGCGGTGAAATCTAGTCGTATTGTTTTTGTGGGAAATGTGAACCATACAATTGGAACTAATACAAACGTTGTTGATGCGAAAGGGAAGTATTTAGCTCCAGGATTTTTAGATGGGCATGTTCATGTGGAAAGTAGTATGCTTACTCTAACCCAGTTTGCTCGACTTGTTTTGGTTCATGGAACAACCACTGTCTTTATTGACCCTCATGAAATAGCCAATGTTTTAGGCTTAAAGGGTATAAGATTGATGATGGATGAAGCTAAAAATTTACCATTGAAGGTTTTTATTTGCGTTCCGTCATGTGTTCCTGCAGCTCCAAGCTTTGAAACTTCTGGAGCCGAGTTAACTTCTTCACATGTTGCGGAAGCGTTGAAATGGAAGGGGGTAATAGGTTTAGGGGAAGTGATGGATTATGCTGGGGTTCTAAGTGGAAACGAAAAGGTTCATGCTGAAATTAAAGCTGCTTTGAAAATTGGAAGGGTGGTTGAGGGGCATTCTGATGGTTTGGTTGGGAAGGAATTAGCTGCTTATAGAGCAGCTGGCATTTCTTCATGCCACGAAGCTTCCAAATTAGAAGAGGGAATAGAACGTTTACGAATGGGCATGTGCCTTATGATACGTGAAGCTTCTGCTTGGCGGAATTTAACTGAACTAATAAAATGTGTTACCGAATTGAAGATGGATTCGCGGCACATAGTGCTTGTTACAGACGATAGGGACGTTCTAACACTTGTTGGGCATGGACACATGGATGATGTTGTAAGAAAGGCAATTCAAGAAGGTGTTGACCCCGTTAAAGCTTTTCAGATGGCGACTTTAAACACAGCCGAACATTTCGGATTAGACCATGAAATTGGAAGTTTAGCTCCAAGCAAGATAGCCGATATGGTCATTCTGGAAGATTTGGAAAAAGTTAAAGTTAAAACGGTCATTGTAGACGGAACAGTAGTAGTTGAAAACGGAAAGCTCTTGTTTAATTTAGCATCTCCGAGCTATCCAAGTTTTGCGTTAAACACCTTTAAGCTAAAGAAATTGGTTAGTGCCAAAGATTTCGCTGTTAAATCTTCCTTACAAAATGGACAAGTAAAGGTTAGGGTAATTGGAGTTTCCGAAGGGAAAGCTCTGACAGAACGTCTAGAGGAAACCTTAGATGTTGTAGAAGGTGTCGTTAAAGCGAATGTTGAAAAGGACATTTTAAAATTGGCTGTCGTGGAGCGCCATAGAGCTACCGGAAACATCGGTTTGGGTTTTGTAAAGGGTTTTGGTCTTAGAGAAGGTGCGTTAGCTTCTTCTGTTGCTCATGACAGCCATAATATTATTGTTGTAGGAACGAATGATCAAGATATGGCTTATGCAACTAACACACTTGCCCAAATGGGCGGTGGGTTGATCGCCGTTAGAAACAATGATGTCTTAGAATTTGTAAACTTGCCAATTGCTGGCTTAATGTCTAACGAACCATACGAAACCGTATATTTAAAGGCTAAAAGGCTTATAGAGGCTACCAATAAATTAGGCTCAAAATTAAAGTCAACTTTCATGACTCTCTCGTTGCTAGCGCTACCAGTAATACCAAAACTTAGACTTACAGACCTTGGACTCATCGATGTTGAAAAACAAGAATTCGTATCTCTACTCGTCGAGTAGGTAAACTCAAGAAACCTACTTGCATATCCCAGCAATCTACCATAGATAACTTTAATTAGGGAATACCTTCGAATATTTCTGATTCACATAGAGGTGAATAGGTTGGCAATTAGAGTTGCCATAAATGGATTTGGAAGAATCGGAAGACTATACTTCAGAGCCGCAATCGAAACTGGCGCAAACATAGACTTCGTGGCTGTAAACGACCTAACAGATGCAAAAACATTGGCGCACCTATTAAAATACGATTCTGTGCACGGAAGATTCCCAGGAACAGTTGAGCTGAAAAACGGAAACCTAGTTGTAAACGGAAAAGAAATAAAAGTTGTTTCCCAACCAGACCCAGCTAAACTTCCATGGGGAGAACTCGATGTATATTTAGTAATAGAATCTACTGGAAGATTCAGGGACAGGGAAAGCGCATCAAAACACCTACAAGCAGGCGCCAAAAAAGTTTTAATTTCCGCCCCAGCGAAAGAACCAGACATCACAATAGTTAAAGGAGTAAACGACCACGAATACGACCCAGAAAAACACACAATTCTGTCTAACGCCTCATGCACAACCAACTGTGTCGCCCCAGTAGCAAAAGTTCTAGACGAAAACTTCGGAGTTGAAAAGGCAATAATGACAACTGCCCACGCGTACACAAACGACCAGAGGCTTTTAGACCTCGTACATAGAGACCTACGGAGAGCAAGGGCTGCAGCATTATCAATAATACCCACAACAACAGGAGCAGCAGTAGCCGCAACCGTTGTCTATCCTAAACTTCAAGGCAGAATGAATGGTTTAGCACTTAGAGTCCCAGTTCCAAACGTTTCAATAGTAGACCTAACAGCCTTACTAAGCAGAAACGTAACAAAGGAAGAAGTTAATGAAGCATTCAAACGCGCAGCAGAGGGCGAGCTAAAAGGCATCTTAGCCTACACAGAAGAACCAATAGTATCAGTAGACGTGAACCATGACCCCCACTCAGCAATAGTAGACGGACTATCAACAATGGTTGTAGGCGGAAACCTAGTCAAAGTCCTAGCTTGGTACGACAACGAATGGGGCTTCTCCTGCCGAATGGCAGAAGTAACAGAACTAATAGGCAAAAAAGCTGGCTTCTAAGCTTTCAATATCCCCTTTTTCTAAATTTTGAAAAGGTGTTTTGAAATGGCAAAATTCTTAACCCTAGACGATTTCGAAGTTAAAGATAAAGTAGTACTTGTAAGAGTAGACTTCAACTCCCCAGTTGATCCAGAAACAAAGAAAATTTTAGATGATACCAGAATCAGAATGCACGGTCAAACCACAATAAAGGAATTAGCCGAAAAAGGAGCAAAAGTGGTCATCCTAGCCCACCAAGGCAGACCCGGCGAGCCAGACTTCATACCATTAAAACAACATGCAGAAATATTGAGCAGAATCTTAGGAAAACCAGTAAAGTTTGTAGACGATATTTTTGGAGAAAAAGCACAAACAGCCATAAAAGAACTAAAAAGCGGAGAAATACTAGTTCTGGACAATGTAAGAAAGTTCCCTGGAGAAAGGAAAAAGGGAACCCCAGAAGAACATTCAAAAACGGAATTTGTCATGAAACTAGCTCCACTAGCCGACATCTTCATTAACGATGCATTCGCAGCAGCCCACAGAGCCCACGTTTCAATAGTCGGATTCACCGCGGTCCTACCAAGCGCAGCCGGAAGAATAATGGAAAGAGAACTAAACGCCCTAAGCAAGGTCCTCGAAAACCCAGAAAAACCATGCACCTACATTTTAGGCGGAGCAAAAGCAGACGATTCACTGCAAATCTCAAAATACGTTCTAGACAACAACATAGCCGACCACGTATTAACAGGCGGAATAACCGGACATCTATTCCTAGCAGCAAAAGGCTACAACTTAGGAAAACCAAACATAGAACTTCTTGAAAAAAAGGAGCTTATGGGGCTAGTTCCAGGAATAAAGGAACTCATGAACACTTACCCCGGAAAAATCGAAACTCCCCTAGACGTGGCAATCGAAGTTGAAGGGAAAAGAAAAGAAATAGACGTTGAAGAATTACCAACCGAATATCCAATTTTCGACATAGGAACAAAAACCATCGAAAAATACCGCCAAATAATACTTAAATCAAAATCAATAGTATTCAGCGGACCGCCAGGAGTTTTTGAAAAAGAAGAATTTAAGAAAGGTACAAAAGAACTTTTCGAAGCAATAGCAGAGTCAAACGCTTTCTCATTAATAGGCGGAGGACACAGCGTGGCTGCTGTTCAAAGCTTAGGACTAGCCGAAAAAATGTCCTACATAAGCACCGCAGGCGGAGCTTTAATTGAATTCTTAATGGGAAAAGAACTTCCAGGCGTAGTGGCACTTGAGAAAGCAGC
>JAOZNA010000029.1 GCA_029934005.1 Candidatus Bathyarchaeota archaeon | reverse complement strand
TTAGGCCTAAACTTAAACTGCCAAACACCAGGACCACCAACAATAATTTTTAAACCCCTTTTCTTTGCTTTTCTTATTGTTTGGCTAGTCATTAAACTGCGGAAATAACGAGCTAAAAATGGTTCCTTTTTAAGTATGGATGCAAATGTGCTTGAAGCTGGACCCAATCCAAACGGATCCATTACGTGTATGCCTAAAACCTTAGCTTGATCAATGTATCTGTCTAAATGGTTGGGGTCAACGGTTAAAACGTTAAATCCTTCGCTTAAGAGCTGGGCTTCAATTTTTCTAAGTCCATAAGGGGCTGCAACTGGTATGCCCTTATTGGTTTTTATTGGTGGAAAGAAGAGGAAGCTGTAGAGCCAATCCGGAATGACGTTGGAAGGGGCGCATGTTCCGAAACCTACGAATTCGTGCTGATGATAATCACTCATTAAGGTTCTATCGGCTGTAAGAATCACCATGTCTTGAACTGTCTTAGTCATTTTGTGCAGCCCTTTCAAATTTTGAAATTTGTAATGAAATATTATATCTAATTCTAACACATTTAAATTTTGATACATAATTATTGTGAAAATCTTATTCTTTCGGTTGAGTTTCCAAAATTGGTGGAACTTTTAAATTTTAAATTAGTTCTTCAATTAGCTCTTTTATGGACTTGCTGAAGAATGTGCGTACATTTTTAAGTAGTTTTTCGCCTTTTTCTGTCAGAGAGTAGCATTTCACTTTTCGTTTTCCCTTTTCAATGTATTTGCTTATGGCGTATCCTTCCTTCTCCAGCCAATGAAGAAACGGATAAACTATGCTTGGCTTTAACTTTCGACCAGTTATGCTTCCAAATTCCTTTATAATTTCATAACCATGCCTAGGTTTTCGAGAGAGCAACCAGAGAATTATGGGCTTTTCAAATCCCCTTATGAACGCGTTGATTATGTTAACCATTGCTCACCTATAAATAATTTAAATTTTGATATATCAATATTTCGAGTCTACAGTTAACTATTAGAGAAAGTTAAACAAAATAGTTGAATATTCGTTAAATAAGGAATGAAATAGTTATGTCTGAAGCAGAAAAAGAACTAATCAAGTCTACTCTTAGAGGAATTATCAGAGTAATCCTTCTATGGCTGTTAAGCCGCCGAAAAATGTCAGGTTACGCCGTAACTAAAGAAGTGAAGAGATTAACTGGCCGAACATTTCATTCAGGTATAATATATCCTCTTTTATACGAGTTGGAAGAAAAGGGACTTATCACCGGAGAATGGGTTAAAAAGGGAAGAAAACAAATAAAGTATTATTATTTGACGGAAAATGGAAAGAACCTCTTGAATAGTTTACGTGAACTTTTCAAGATGCCGATTAAAGAGGTTTTGAAAGACCTAATTGGAGAAGAGCTATAACATTTCATAAACTTGTTTCTCTGCAAACCGCTCTGAAACATGATTAATAAATATGACTCGTGTATAGTAGAATCTTCAACGAAAGGTTGGAGGAGAAAATTGAGTAAGTTAGGTAGCATATTGCTCGAAGATTCACCTGGAAAACGCGTTTTGTTATTGGGAAACGAAGCCGTTGCCCGTGGGGTGTTTGAAGCCGGAATAGGTGTGGTTACTACCTATCCGGGTACACCAGCGTCGGAAATTGGTGATTCTGTTTCTTTGGTTGCGAGGGAAGCTGGGATTTACATGGAGTACTCTGTGAATGAAAAGGTTGCTGTTGAAACCGCTGCTGGAGCTGCTATTTCTGGTGTTCGGGCATTGTCCGCTATGAAGCATGTTGGTGTGAATGTTGCGGCTGATGCATTGATGACCTTAGCCTATGTTGGGGTTAGAGCTGGCTACGTTATTGTGACCGCTGATGACCCGAATTGTTATAGTTCGCAGAACGAGCAGGATAATCGCTATTATGCTTTGCTTTCTAGTCTGCCTATGCTGGAGCCTTCTAATTCTCAAGAAGCGAAGGATATGGTTGTTCACGGCATAGAAATTTCAGAAATGCTTGAACTTCCATGCTTGCTTAGGACAACCACGCGTGTAAGCCATACACGAAATCCAGTAACGCTTGGTAAATTACAAAAAGCAAGAGTGAAGGGAGAGTTTGAAAGAAATCCCAGACGGTTCGTTATGGTTCCAGCAAATGCCAGAATTCAACATAAAATCTTATTGGAAAAGGTTAAAAAAGCCAAAGAAATAAGTGAAAAATCAATTTATAATCAAATTTTAAGAGAAGGAAAGGAAATAGGAATAATTACATCTGGAGTATCGTATAACTATGTTATTGAGGCTGTAGACGCCTTAAATTTAGAAGCTGGCATTCTAAAACTCGGAATGAGCCATCCACTTCCAGAAATGAAAATATCTGATTTCCTCAAAAAATACCAGAAAATTGTTGTTGTGGAAGAACTCGAACCCTACTTAGAACTGCATGTAAGGGCTTTTGCCAAAGACCACGCGCCGGAAACAGAAATATATGGACGAATGAACACAGATCTGTTTCCAAAATTTGGAGAATTTTCAACAAGACTTGTTGTGGAAGCTCTGGCAAAAATAACGAAAAAGAAGGTTCCAGTAGAATTCGAGGAAATCGACAAAAAATTTGCTGAAACAAGCAAGCTACTTTTGCCGAGACCACCCGTGCTTTGTCCAGGCTGTCCGCATAGAGCATCGTTTTATGTGATTAAAAGGGCGACTGGGGGAAAAGCTGTTCATCCAACGGATATCGGATGTTACGCTCTTGGAATACAGCCTCCGCTTAAAATAGGTGATGTTTTAATCTGTATGGGGGCGAGTGCTGGAACTGCATGTGGAATAAGCAAAGTAATAGAAGAACCAGTGGTAGCCGTAGTAGGCGACTCAACATTTTTCCATGCAGCAATACCCGCTTTGGTGAACGCCGTATACAATAAGCACCGAATCGTACTGGTGGTTCTGGATAACTTAACAACAGCTATGACTGGGCATCAACCACATCCAGGGACAGGGCTAACTGGGTTGGGTGTTTCTGGTAAGAGGGTTCTTGTGGAAGATATTGCAAGGGGGTGCGGAGTTGAATACGTTGGGGTTGTTGATCCGTTTAAGGTTAAGGAGGCAATTGATGTGCTTAAGAAAGCTTTGATGCATGATGGACCAGCAGTTGTTGTTTTTAGGTCTCCATGCGCCTTGTTGGTGACTGCTGAAAAGAGAAGAAAAGGAGAAAAAATAGTTTCTGCTCGGGTGGTTGCTGAAAAATGTACTGATTGTTTGGCTTGCGTTAAACTTTTGGGCTGTCCAGCATTGGTGGTTGAAGATGGTAGGGTTGTTATTAATGATGCCTTATGTGTTGGATGTATGCTTTGTGCTTCAGTTTGTCCTTATGATGCTATAAAATTGGAGGTGGAATAAATGGTTGAAGAGTTTAATGTGGTTCTGGCTGGTGTGGGTGGACAAGGAATATTGTTGGCTTCTCAGATTCTCGGTATTGCTGCTTTGAAAGAGGGATTAAATGTTGTTGTAAGCGAAATTCATGGTATGGCTCAGCGAGGCGGAGCAGTGGTTTCTCATGTTAGAATGGGAAGTAAAGTTTATGCACCAACGGTGATGGATGGAAAGGCAGATGCAATTTTAGGATTAGAACCTTTAGAAGCTTTAAGAAACATCAAATACGCTTCAACTGAAACCTTAATTTTGGTTTCAACCGAAACTCTTGTTCCAGCCGGAGTGTCTGTAGAACCAATTAATTATCCGAGATTAGAGACCATTTTAGATGCAATTAAGGGTTTTACAGAAAAAATTGTTTTAGTTGACGCCCTAAAGCTTGCGAGGGAAGCTGGAAGCGTAATTACAAGGAATGTTGTTATGCTCGGAGCCTTGGCTGCAACAAAAATTCTTCCTCTTAAATCTGAAGCGTTAAAGGAAACAATAAAGGAACTTGTCAGACCAGCATATTTAAATCAGAATCTTAAGGCATTCGACTTAGGCTTGAACGAAATTAGTAAACTATTCTAAACCGTTTTGTATTGACGCTACAACTACAATTACAGTTTTTTCTCTTTTCACTTGTTGATACCAAGTTAGGCTTTTCATGTTTAAGCACGGCTTTTAAAAGAGTTTGGTAGAGCTTTGTATCTGAGGCGTTCACTATTGGTATTTGCACTCCCTTTTCAGCTTCGTAGATTTTAATGTAATTTGGGAATTCAGCATAACAAAGCTGGCTTATCGGAAAAATATTACTCTTTATCTCATGTTCAAACGATTTCTCATAAACCTCTAGACAGAGAAGGTAACCATCAACCCAGAAGAGACGGTTAACACCATATGTTACAGCACACCAAACTAGATTTTCTGTTTTTCTTTTTTCAACTCCAAAAATAACAATTTTCTTTGTAGGAGCAACTTCTACTTCCATATTTTCACTCTCTAAAGGAAGTATGCAAAACTTCTTTAACCCTTTTAGCTGTTTTGTTTCCCAACCCCTTTATGTTAATTGCCCAGTTATCAACATTAACCAAAGCATTGAAGGGCGTTTGATAATGGCGCAATATGGCTTCAGCTTTTTCTTTCCCGATATTTGGAAGGCTTGCGATGAAAAATATTTGTGCATCTGACAAAGTTTCAAACTTTTTAACCGGATGTACAACTGGAACACGTTTTTCAATTATTTGTTCCTGGCGAGCAGCTGTGTAAAGAAAATCTATTGTTTCTTTGTAATTTGTTGTGTGAATTAGAGCTATACCGTTCTTGGCGAGGGCGAACATTGCTCCCCAGACTGAATATGGGTTTATTCGACTAAACTTGTAAACTATTGGAAGGTATCCCTCAATCAGAATTATAGGGTTGCTATAGTTTTCTTTAAGCAAGAAAAGTTGTTCAAAAAGGTGACGCCTTGTAAGGGTGTAAACGAAATCGGATATGGTTTTACGTTCAACTGCGCAAGTATTTGACAAAACGTAGTCTCCTTTTGGTAATGTTTCAATCTTTATTTCTGCTCCATTTTCTCTTAAGCCCTTAATAATTTTCGGGGCTGTGGTTGCTTCTCTGCTATCAACAATAATTATGGGTTTTTCTCCATCGTCTTCTTTCAAGTATGGAATTAAGGTTTCAAATCCCGCCATAACATCACGTACCATAAGTCAGTCAGTCTTACTATTTTTCAGCCTTATACCTCTTACTGTACTCCTCATAATACTTCTCAAATAGCCTTTTCGCTGTGTGTCTGGAATAAAAATAAGCTAAAATTAAAATTGAGCCATAATACAAGAAAAAAGCTGTATAACGAAAATAAGTCATGGTTATTGGAATAAATGACAACAGAATGAGCCCTAAAACAGCTAATATGATAGAAAGGATGGCGCTTCTAAAGTAGGCTTCCCTTGAAGCTTTAACATAAGCAAATTCCACTATGTCTTCTTCTTCACGGCTCATCTTTATTCTACCTTAACCGTAATGAACCCAAGCAAAGAAAAGGGGAATTTGATGTTTATGGGCCTTTCTCTGTTATTTCTCTTACCACACCAGCCGCTACCGTTGTGCCCATATCCCTTATTGCAAATCTTCCTATTTCCGGAAAGTCTGTGTATGTTTCAATAGCTATTGGACGCATTGGTCTCAAACGAACAAGTGCTCCATCACCAGTCTTTAGGAATGAAGGTTTCTCTTCAACGGTCTGTCCTGTCCTAGGATCGAACTTCTTGATGAGTTCTACAAATTGAACTGCCATCTGACCCGTGTGGAAGTGCATTACTGGCGTATAACCAGCAGCTATAGCGGTTGGATGGTAAATTACAATTATTTGTCCAATGAGTTCCTTTGCTACTGTTGGAGGATTGTCTGGATGACCGCATACGTCTCCTCTTCTTATGTCCGTTTTTGCTATTCCTCTAACGTTAAATCCTATATTATCGCCTGGTTCGGCTTTTGGTATTCTCGTGTGGTGGGTTTCGATTGATTTTACTTCTCCTTTGAGGTTGGGAGGCATGAAAACTACTTCGTCTCCTTCTTTGAGAACACCTGTTTCAACCCTTCCTACCGGTACTGTGCCTACTCCAGTGATGCTGTAAACATCTTGAATTGGAATTCTTAGCGGCTTTTCTATTGGTTTAGGTGGTAACTCGAAGGTGTCTAGTGCTTCGAGAAGGGTTGGGCCGTCGTACCATGGCATTTTATCGCTTTTTTCTTTAAGATTGTCTCCTAGCCAGCCTGAAACCGGAACGAAGGGTATTTTTTCTACTTTATACCCAACCATTTTCAGCATTCTTGCAATTTCATTTTTTACTTCTTCGTATCTTTCTTGACTCCAATTCACCGTTGGGTCGTCCATTTTGTTTACGGCAACTGCTAACTGGTTGACTCCAAGTGTGTAAGCTAAGAAAGCGTGTTCTCTTGTTTGTCCTCCAGCGCCTATTCCAGCTTCAAATTCTCCTCTTTTGGCTGAAACCACGAGTATGGCTGCGTCGGCTTGGCTTGCCCCTGTAATCATGTTTTTAACGAAGTCTCTGTGGCCTGGTGCGTCGATTATTGTGAAGAAGTATTTTTTGGTTTCAAATTTTAGGAATCTTAAGTCGATGGTTAAGCCTCTTTCTCTCTCTTCTTTTAGATTGTCGAGTACCCAAGCGAACTTGAAGGTTTCTTTACCCAGCCTTTGTGCTTCTTCTTCGAATTCTTTGATTGTTCTGTCGTCTATTGCCCCGGTCAAGTATAGTAGGTGTCCCATTGTAGTTGATTTTCCATGGTCTACGTGGCCGATTACCACTAGGTTTAGGTGTGGTTTTTCTGGTTTGCTCATTCTACTTCAACCCTTTTCACATATTTCCTATATGTTGTGGTGAAATTCGGTAATAGCAACTGTGTAATCAATTATTTTAAGTTTTCCAAAACAATGGTTATCCTACCAAAACTTAGGAGCCTAAAGGAGATATTCTTATTGGTTAAAACGAAAGGAATGCTGCTTTAAGAATTGGAAAGATGCCCTCAATAAATATGATGAACAAATTTTGTAACCATCTTAGAAAATGAATATAAGATTCCTAAAATTTTAGATAAGTTGAGACATGTTTTAGTTGGAGCCTAAGAAATGCCGACAAATCTTCCAGCAGAGGCTAGGCACAAATGGGCGGAAGTTTCGGCTACTAGAAATCCTAGAGAAAAACTTAGGCTTATGCAGGAATTTTTAAGCTTAGTTCCCAAACATAAGGGAACCGCGAAACTTTGTGCGCAAGTTAAAAGGCAAATGGCAATTCTTAGAAGGGAAATAGAAGAGAAAAAACGGAAGAAAGCTGGAAGGGGCGGACCAAAATTTTTCATAGAAAAGGAAGGTGCCGCCCAACTTGTTATTTTAGGCCCAACTAAGGTTGGTAGGAGCAGCCTTTTAGGTTCGCTTACAAATGCAAAAGTGGAGATTTCAGATTATCCATTTACTACGCGTGAGCCAGTTCCGGGGATGATGCCGTATAAGGATGTTCAGTTTCAAATAATTGAGGCTCCAGCACTTGTTGAAGGCGCCGCGGATGGTGAAGGTTTAGGTCTTCAAGTTTTAGCTTTAGCTAGGAATGCGGATGGCTTAATTCTAATGGTGGACTTGAAGAATCAACCAGTAAAACAGTTACAATTGATATTAAATGAGCTGGAAAAAGCAAGGATTATCCTTCAAAAGCCTAAGGCTCAAGTTTTCATAGAAAGAAAGCATATGGGTTTTGGACTGCGAATAATTGTAGTGGGAAAGCTTGTTGACTGCACTTTGAAAGACGTTGAAAACTTGCTTCGAAGCTATAAGGTTGCTAATGCACTTGTTAAAATCCATGGAGAGGCAACCTTAGACGACATTGAAGATGCAATTTTTGAAAGTGCCGCCTATCGTCCTGCAATTGTACTGGCTAATAAAGCTGATATTGTTAAAGCCAAGGATGAACTAGAAAGACTTGAGAGTGTTGTAGCTGGAAAAATAAAGGTAATACCGATTTCATGTAAAACTAGATTAAATCTCGACAAGCTTGGAGAAGAATTCTTTAAAATGCTTGAAATAATCCGCGTTTACACCAAAGAGCCGAGTGATAAACAGCCTTCGCCTAAACCCTTTGTTCTAAAGAAAGGAGCAACTGTTCGGGACTTAGCTAAATGCATTCATAGCGACTTTGTTAGGAGATTTTCCTTCGCCAAAATATGGTCTGATAGACTTCCATTTAGTCCTAGAAAAGTAGGTTTGGATTTTAAACTTGAAGATGGTGATATAGTGGAAATACATGCTAAATAGCTTGATTTTACCTCGATGCTAGAGCTATTCTTTCCATTTCATGTCTTTTTGAAACCGCATGGCTTTTTGTGTCGTTGTTCGCTGCCAAAATTATTTCTTCTGCAAGGCATTCTTCAAGCGACTTAGGATTTCCAAAAGCTGCTTGACGAGCTCCCTCACAAATGAAACGAAGAGCTAAGTCTAACCTGCGTTGAGGTGAAATATCAACTGCTAAGTGATAAACTATTCCACCATAGGCAATCCGCGTAGTATCCTCACATGGAGCTGCATTTTCAACAGCCCTAACCAACACTTGAATCGGGTTTTCTCCAGTTCTTAATTCAATTATTTCAAAAGCATTTTTAACCACATTTATCGCCCTAATCTTCTTACCAGCATTCTTCCCAGGTCTCATAAGATTATTTACAAGCCTCTCCACAATGTTTACCTCAGCCTTTCGAAATCTCTTATGTTCATGACGCCCCATAGTATGAGGAACATAGACTGGTTTAAGCGAAATATAACGTTCTAGACCCGGGTCTCTAATTTCTATGTCTTTGAAGCTCCATTTACCGAACAGCTTAATCTCTTGAATTTCCTTCTTGCTCAACCTTCAACACCGCTTAACAGCTAAAATTTAAAACAACATATTTAAACTTGCCGCGAATCTGTAAAGCTTTAATAACGCTTGCCTTAAACTTTCATGCGATGCCTCTAAGAACAGCCAATTAGGATATGCACTAGGCATCAAATAAGAGGGATATTCAAATGGAGAATTTTTATGATAAATTGAGACGAATTGTTGAAGAGGAAATGGAAGGTACTAGTCCAGCTCACGATATAAACCACGTGTTAAGAGTTTACAACTTGTGTCTAAAATTGGCCAAACACGAGAGAAATGTTGATTTGGATGTTCTCAAAACCGCAGCTTTACTTCATGATATTGCTAGGTCTAAAGAAAGCTTGGAAGTTGACCACGCGGTTCTCGGAGCAGAAGTTAGCGAGAAAATCCTAAAAGAGCTAGGGTATCCGCAGGAGAAGATAGAGAAGGTTAAGCATTGCATACTAACACATAGATTCAGAAGTGAAAATAGACCTAAAACAATAGAGGCGAAAATCCTTTCTGACGCTGATAAACTTGATGTTTTAGGCGCTGTAGGAATCGCCAGATCTTTTATACTGGCTGGCGAATACGGTCAGAAATTGTTCGTAGACATGCCGATAGAAGAGTACGTTAAACAAAACCTAGAGGGCGGAAAATATGATGGGAAAATTATAGATCCTTCGAAACATTCGCCAAACTTGGAGTTTGAGACAAAATTCAAGCATATTCCTAGAAGGCTATACACTGAAAAAGCGAGGGAAATAGCTAGAGAAAGAGTAGAGTTCATGAGACAATTTTTTGAAAGGCTAAAAAGGGAAATAGAAGGAGAATTGTGACCTACAAGGATTTTAGAATTAAACTGTAATAACAACTTAGCGCATTGGTTTCTGTTTCTTGCCGAGAACAAGCTCTTTTAATGATACTCCGTTTACCATGATTACTTTCCATCTTACGCCTGGAATGTCACCCATGCTTCTTCCTCGTGAACCACCAATTCCTTCAACAACAACCTCGTCATGTTCGTCAACTACGTTTAATGCTCCGTCTCCTGGCAGGAAGGCGGTTATAACACGTCCATTTTTGATTAATTGTACACGTACGCATTTGCGTATGGCGCTGTTGGGCTGTTTGCTTTCAACCCCTACTTTTTCTAGAACTATGCCTTTCGCCATTGGTGCTCCTTGAAGTGGATCCGCCTTAATGTCCAGTCTAAGCATTCTTCTTTTATAGTAGCGGTCGCTCCAGCGGAACTTTTTTCTTTTCAACACTAGCTTTCTTGCGGCGAACTCGCCTTTTGGAGATTTTGAACCAGGCATGGTTTAACCTCTTTGCTAGTAACTAATATGTGCTCATATTTAAACTATGATGTCTAAATTCAGCTTGACTAACTTGTTATTTCTACGTCAAGTTTTTCTCCTTTTCGATTGTATGCTGCAACCATGTGGGGT
The DNA here is from genome assembly GCA_029934005.1 of Candidatus Bathyarchaeota archaeon. Lineage (GTDB taxonomy): Archaea > Thermoproteota > Bathyarchaeia > Bathyarchaeales > WUQV01 > JAOZNA01. The sequence goes on along the minus strand of JAOZNA010000029.1, from coordinate 7,664 downwards.
TCGTAGGGCCATGCGACTATCATTAGTATTTTGCCGAAGAAATGGTTTAGGTCGGCGGTTGAAGGGTTGAGGCTGCCTGAAGGATGCGAATGGAGCGTTCCAATTATTGAAAAATCCATTGGAAGCATTGCTAAGGGAAAAGTGGTGAATCCATGCCCGTAGGTTGCTAAAGGCGGAATAACCAGCTCCTTTATCATAATTTCTCCCTTTTTCACCTTTCCACGTAAAAGCAGAATTGTTTCCTTAGGATGCAACGTCTTCGCATTTTCAAGTATTCCAAGCAAAAGTTCCCTATCAATCTTTACCTTCATCCGTCACCATCTTGTCAAGTATAAATTAATTAATCATTTCAATATACGCTTATCTGATTCAAATGAAAAAATGGAGACTAATTCCATTAAAAACGCATAACGCCTTCATGAACATGGCAATAGACGAAGCAATTCTTCAAGCAAAAATCAAAGGTATAGTACCGAACACCATACGCCTTTATCAATGGGCCCCTTCAGCGGTATCCGTAGGGCGTTTCCAAAAAGTCGAAAACGAAGTTTATGTTGAAAACTGTCAAGCTTATGGAGTAGATATTGTTCGAAGAATAAGTGGAGGCGGCACGGTTTATCATGACGGTGAAAGGGAAATCACTTATGGAGTTATTGCAGACAAGGAAACGCTTGAATCATCCGACATAGCAGTAATCTACCGCAAAATTTGTAGGGGCCTAATAGAAGCAGCAAGGATTTTGGGTGTTGATGCCGAATTCAGCCCAGGAAGTGCTAGGCAATGCCCCAACATAGTTGTGAATGGGCGTAAAATTTCGGGTAGTGCTCAAGCGCATAAGGGAAATGTTGTGCTTCAGCATGGAACCCTTTTACTGGATGTTGATTTAGATTGGATGTTTAAGTTTTTAAGAGTTCCATGGGCTAGGTCTCACATGGACATTTTATGCGTTGCTGAACGTAAAATCACTTCTTTAAAACATGAGTTGGGGAGGGAAGTTTCGAAGGAAGAAGCTCAAAAAGCTTTGGTTAAGGGGTTTGAAAACGCCCTAGACATCCAGCTTGTTGAGGACGAATTAACTGATTTTGAAATTAAAACTGCTGAAAGGCTCTGTAAAGAGAAATATTCAACTCAAAAATGGAACTTTGAAGGTAAAATTTAACGTAGATTCAGATTCCGAGTTCATAATTCATTTATTAAATCATCCGCTATCTCCATAACGAAGTGTTAAATATGCCCATAGAACGTCTCTCAATTAAAGATGAAAACCAACTACTAAACATGGTTTCTAAAGAACTAGAAACACTTGAAAAGGGACTAACAACCATTGCAAACAACGTTCCAATAGATGAAAAAACGAAGATTGGACTCTTATGCCACGACGAAGAAGGCCAACTTGTAATAGTATGTGCGACTGTCGAACCAAACCACGAAGTACTCTTTAATGCCATAAAATGCCTAGACTTTGTAGAAAAATTCAAACCAATGCTAAGCGCAACCCATCCGAAATCAAAAATCGACATTAAAAAGCCACCAAGGCTAATCCTACTGGCTCCAGAATATCCGGATGAAATACTAAATATCGCTAAGAAAATGAAAGATGTTCAAATACATCTATACACTTGGGAATACCTAAAAATCGGAGACTCTAAAGGATTCCATTTCGAACCCATTTTTATTCCAACGTGGACATGGAAGCCAGAAAAGAAAAGGAAGGAAGAGAAACCGCCTAAAGAGAAAAAGAAAGAGCCAAAAGAAGAAAAAGAAAAGGAAGAGCCCCCAGTCCCAAAACCTCAACCAGAACCTAGACCAGAGCCAGAGCCAATACCTCCTCCAATAAAACCCGTAGAAGAGCCCAAGCCAAAACCAGTAGAATTTGAAGAAAAGAAAAAGAAGGAAGAGAAGAAAAAGCTAAAGCTTTTCTAAGCGACAAATCGGTTATTCATCTTCATTTCGAAAACTTTTGAGTATTTGATTTGCTATTTCCTTTATCTCTTTTGTTGTTAATGGTCTTGGATAATTATAAATTGGACCGCTTGGCTTCTCGTTGTAGTATGGTCTGTTGCAGCTTGGACAACCAGACGTTAAGAAAGGTGTACCGCTTTCAATTACCTCTTTAAGCATTGCCTTTGAAGCTCCAAAATCAACCACTTCATCTTTTTGGTTGAATACCATTTTCCGATAGTCTGAAAGTTTGTTGGTTATAAGAAAATGTGCCAGTTGAATACGTCTGTAACTGTCTAAGGAAGGTTGAGGCATATTTTCAAGTTTTGTTCCTCGTATTGGAGTGAAAGCAAACATGGCTGGATAAATTCCGTTGTCTACGCACCATTGTATCCTAGAAATCATTTCCTTTTCAGTTTCTCCTAACCCAACAATCAAATGGGTAGTAATATTATTTCTTCCGAAAACTTCAACCGCAGTAAGCAATGCCTCAATATGTTTTTCCCACCTATACGGCCCTTGAATAGCAGAACCCTTCACTTTTTCGAAAATTTCCTTAGTGGCTGCATCTAAGGCTATACTTACACGATTTACACCTAGTAAGGAAAGTTCTTTCAACATTTCCCTATTTAGAGGCTGACAAGAGACCGAAATTGGAACTTTTGTTCTTGACAAAATAGATTTCACTATTTTCTTTACTTCCTGAAAAAAGTTTGGGTAATTTAATGTTTGAATGCATATTCTGTGAATTTTTCGTGAGTTTACAGCTTGTGGAATCTTGTTTAAAACTTCCTTAAGTGGAAAAGCTGGCCAAACAACCCTTGAAAGCATATTTGCTTTTCCTTGGCTTTCTCTTGCTTGTGGACAGAAACCACAATTTGCGGTGCATTTTCCATCATGGTAAGTTAAAAGATAGATGGTCGTGGGAGCCGCGTCAATTTTCCCATTTATCAATCCTAAAACTATAGCTGAACCTATCGAAACACGAACTTTAAAGGAATCATCCAAATTCAAATTCATGTTAGTCGAGTTTCATTAATAAATGAGCTCTATAAATCATTTTATCTGTAACTTCAAGCAGGGAGCGTTAGGAAAATAGTTACTTCAAGGATTAATCCGGAAGAAATCATGAAAATGGACTTAAAGGAATTTATTCGGTTTACTGAGAAAACACGGAAAATTAGGGATGAGAATTTTGGTCGAAAAATCCATTTTTATGCTCCAAGCTTCATGTATTATAAAACGAAGTACTTTTGTTCTTCACCACATTTTTTCCCCTCTATCTCAATTACTGGTGAAGCATGCGCACTTAAGTGTAAACATTGTGATGGAAGAGTTTTGAAAACCATGTATCCAGCTACTTCTCCGGAGAAGCTTCTCAATTTATGCGCTAAACTGAAAAGGAACGGTGCTATTGGCTGCCTAATAAGTGGTGGCTGTCTGCCCAATGGAAGCGTTCCATTCGAAAAATTCGTGAATTCCATTGCTCAAGTAAAAGAGAAGTATGGCTTACGCATAATCATCCATACAGGATTAATAAGTTATGAATTGGCTAAAAAATTGAAGGAAGCTGGTGTAGGCTCAGCTTTGCTCGATGTTATAGGTGATAACGAAACTATCAGAGAAATCTATAACTTGGATGCTTCGGTTGAAGATTTTGAAAATGCTTTAGCTGCTCTTGAAAAGGCTGAAATTCCAACCATACCACATGTTTTGGTTGGTTTGCACTATGGTAAGTTGAAAGGAGAACTTAAAGCTTTAAAAATGATTTTGAAATATAAGCCAGCCGCAGTAATAGTTATTGCTTTCATTCCGATTCCCAAGACTCCTATGGAAACGGTTGATCCGCCTAGTCCACTTGAAATAGCAAAGGTGATTGCTGCTGCTAGAATGCTATTTCCTTCAATACCAATAGCTCTGGGTTGTATGAGACCCAAAGGTGAACATAGAATTAAAACCGACGAGTTAGCTTTTATGGCTGGAGTGAACGCAATAGCTTTTCCAACCGAAGCCACAATAGAACTTGCAAAGAACATGGGTTATGAAACCATTTTCTCTTCTCTATGTTGCTCAGAAGTTTACATGGAATTTCAATCACGGAAACCCTCTTATTGAGGATAATACCGTTCTTTTCAGTTGGTTCTTCATCTCTTCATATTTTTTACTAAGTCTTTTTGCAGCTTCCTTAGGAACACCATTTCTAATGAGTTCATTTTCAAAAGTTTTTTTGGCTTTTCTAAACTTAAAATCTAAAGTTAACCATAATATGCCTAAACTTAAGAGCAGCTTTACCACATGTGGAACTACACTTATTAGATGTTTCGGCTTCAAGCTCCTTATCTCCTACATAAAAATAAGGGGAAAATAATTTAATCTTCGTCTTCTTCTACTTGTATTCCTTTCTCAGCCAGTTTTTCTTTTATTTTTTCTTCAATTTCTTTATCTATTTCTGAAGATGATTGAAGATTGAATTTTTTGCCTTTTCCCATTTTCCCTAATAGGTCACCTAGGCTGGTGAAGACTCCTATGTATTTTTCGGTCATTCTCACTGCAACTTCATCCGGCATTCCGCTTTCTTTAAGCTCTTTATAGAAAGCCGCCGCAGCTTTGCCTATGCTTCTTCCCGCTTCTTCTGAGAATACAGAATCCAGTACTCCCTTGACCAACGCTGGTACTTCCTTTGAAAGAGTCTGAAATATTATTTTAACTTCTTCTGCCTCTTCTGCTGGGCTTTTTCTTTTCTTCTCTTTTTCTTCTTCACACATATTTTTCCCTCGTTAACATATAATGTGTGGGTAGTCTAGTTAATGATTATGGGGAAAAGTGGCCAACTAGGTGGTCATTTTACGAGTTCGTAGGTTTTTCCAAAGCCTTTCACTTGGCGAATTATTCCTTCTTCCTCAAGTTTTCTAACTCTTTGTCGTATAATTCTTCTTGAGGCTTTTCCTCGCATGGCACCTACTTGGCGGGTTAAGGCTGAAATGTTAAGTTTTCCTCTTAAAGCAAGAGCTTGTATAATGCATCTTGAAATCTCGTCCTTAACAATTGTTCTTTTCTTAAGGTGTTGTTGGGCGGTTTTAAGGCGTTCAAAAATTTTTAACGGTTCCTCATATAATCCTATTCCCGTTCTTGTAGCTCTTAGCAAGGGAGCTAAACTTGAGTATTCTGGGTTTTCTATCAAAAACGCCTCTAAAACTTCTAATCGCTTCATTATCTCATCAAGTTTACGACTTAAATCTTCCAGTCGTTTTGAAATAGACTTTTCAGCCATACGGGTCACTTAAGAGCAAACATTTAAGTTAATTGTATAAAAGGCTGATAAGCTTTCTTAATGCCAAGGAGTAACGATAATTTTAAAGCTTAGCTAAGCTTTAGATAATGTTCAATTTCGAGGTGCAAAAGTTTGGTTAAAGTAGACAATTATGAGGTGCCAGAAGGTCTCTATTATAGCAAAGATTACGAGTGGGCTAAGATTGAAGGAGACAAAGTCCGAGTAGGCATAACCGACTATGCACAAAAACAGCTAAGAGAAGTAGTTTACGTAGAACTTCCAAGCGTAGGCGATACAGTGACACAGAACCAACCATATGGAAGCATAGAATCCGTTAAAGCGGTTTCAGACCTCGTAGCACCAATAAGTGGAACAATAGAAGAAGTAAACCAAGAAGTAATGGATAAACCAGAAATAGTAAACGAAGATCCCTATGGAAAAGGATGGCTACTCGTTGTTAAACCAAGTAACCTCCAAGAGGAACTGAAAAATCTGATGACCGATCAACAAGCCGTAGAATGGCACAAATCTTTAATAGAAAAAGGCTAAACTTTTTCCCTCTCATTTTTTCCTCAACATTTTATTACCTTTATGATAGTTGTTAATTTTGGTGGAATTTGGAGAATGCGTGAAACTTTATTGGAATAATTGATCACCTGAATTCGAGTTTTGCAAAAGATGAATAAGGTGAAAGCTCTTGCGGCTGGAATTCCTTTGCTTGGAATTCTAGATGTATCCATAACTCTTTCAGCTCAATTTTTTGGATATTCTCTCAAAAAAGTCGAAAAAGGTTTGTTTGCCTCGTTCTTTATTAAAATTGGACTCTTACCCTTATACGTTCCAATTTACTTAGGATTTTTAACTTTAATAAGTCTTCTAATAATTCACTTACACAAAACCAACATGCAAGAACTAACTATAAACAAGATTTCACGAGCTTTGGCAGTAATGGGGCTTTGTGTTACTTACGCAATACTTACAAGCATTGTAATAATGAATGTTTTAGTGCTTCTCTGCTACGAACAAATAATCACAAAATACCTTATAATTCGCATGGTAATTGCCGTAACATTAGCGATCACTCTTATGGCAATATTGAAAGATGAAATCTGAAACATGATCTCAAATCCTCATTTCAACTTCATAAATCTTAATCATACCGCGCAGCCTTTATCTTATGGTGGTTCCATGACCGAAGCAATTTTGGAAGGAAAGAAACTTAACGCAAAGTGTACCAAGTGTAAAAAAAGAGATGCTACAAAAGAAGACGGATTATGCGACAACTGCCGTTTTATGCTAACGTTGGAAAAAATCATAGACAGACAAGAGTAGAAAATAGCTATCTTAGTCATTGGCATCCTTCGTTAAGAATGCATTGATAAATCGGAGATTCAGCCTCTTATTATTATCTTTATGCGGTGTGATAGAAACTATTATAGTATTTCATACAAGTTTCTTTTACACTTACCTTTAAATAGGCGTTTTTTAATCCCTCTCTTGTGAGGTACCTTGGCTCCTCAAATTAGATGTCCAAATTGTGGTACTACAATAAATCTTAAGTCCAGACGAGAAACCGACTTTCGCACGATTCTCACCGCTTTGGAAAAAGGCTCTAAAACATTTACTGATTTACTTAAAATAACAGATCTTCCGAGAAAAACTCTGAGTTTAAGGCTTAAAGAGTTATGTGACACAGGGATAGTTGTGAAGGACGGGGAATACAAACTTAATGGAACGGTTCCTCGGAATCTTTTAATGGATGGATCGAACACGAATAGAAGAAGGATATTTTCATTGAATAGAAAACAAATATTGCTATTGGTGTTATTAATTTGCATTGGTATCCCAACGCTAGGTCCATATGTAATCGCTATGTTTAGAAGACCACAAGCTCCACCTTTAGTAGAGGAGATAAATTATGGTACGCTGATAGTGTATTTAAAAGTGCAGAATGTAGAGGATTTATGTGCATGGCAGGTAAAAATTCAGTATGATCCAAACGAACTTGTGTTTGAGAGCTTTACCGAAGGAGATTTCTTTAAGTCGAAATTTGCAGTTCCTCCAAGATCCGAACCAAATTATCTGGGGAAAAAAGGCAATTTGTTAATAGCTAACAGTATCGTTGGAATGGGCGCTGAAGGAGTTAGTGGAAGCGGTACTTTAGCCATAATCAAATTTAAGATAATAACTGAAAAAATTCCAAGTGATCCTTCAATGGTATTTGACAGTTCAACCTATCTCTTCAGATCCAATAAAAATGGAGATGCTCACACCTTAGATGAACTTAAGATTCCGAATCCAGAAAAATTGCTATACCTTACAATGGAAATTGTTAAACCATAAACCTCTCCTTCTCCCTTTTTAATCAAAATTCAAATTAAGCGCTAAGTTTGCATATTCTTAAAATTTCGTTAAAAATTTTTTCCTCTTTTTTCTTTTTATATTTTCTTAG
>JAOZNA010000028.1 GCA_029934005.1 Candidatus Bathyarchaeota archaeon | reverse complement strand
TAAAGGAGTATTTTCCACTCCAGGCCAAAGCTTCTGCGTTCCAATTTGTCCCTCGATTATCCGTTCAATTTTGGTTCCTTCCCTTACGTAGAGCGCCCCGATTCCTCTAGGCCCTAAAATTTTATAGCTGCATAGAGTAGCCAAGTCAACTTCTATTTTGCTGACATCGAAAGGAATTTTTCCGTAAGCATCTGATAGGTCTGTATGGAAAACAATATTGGGGTTTTTATCCTTGGCGATTTCCAGAGCTTCTTTAATTGGCTGAACTGTTCCTATTTCACTGTTTACAGCAGCTAAACTAACCATAACTGTTTCATTGTCTATTTTCTCTTCTAACTCTTCAAGATTTACAAAACCTTCATTGTCCACTGAAACCTTTACTGTTTTTATTCCTCTTTTTTCAAGCATATCGCAAACGTGTAGAATGCTAAGAGGCTCAATTTCCGAAACAACAATTTTTCCCTTCCCCTTTTTCAAAACGGTTCCCATAATAGCCAAATTATTTGCTTCTGTTTCGCCTGGCGTAAAATTAACTTCTTCTGGGTTAGATGCTCCTAGAAAACTTGCTATTTTTTGAGCTGATTCAATTATTGTTTCGTAGGCTTCCCATCCGGGTTTATGAGTTAAGGTTGGATTTCCGTAAGATTTTTGATTAAAGTATGGGAGCATGGCTTCTAAAACTTCGTTTGGAACTGGACTTGAATTTTCAATATCTAAGTAAACTTCTTTTTCAATACCGATATGAGCGTCAAGTAGTTCTTTAACGCTGGAACTCAAACATGACACCTTTAATAGTTTTCAAATTTTGGATTCTAAAACACTGTTATAAAGATTCGCTTCACGGTGGAAGTCGGAGGTTTTCATGAAATGATTATATCAGAAAAATTTTATATATCACAATTTTATTATATATTTGCTGGAGAGAGGATAGTGAATGAAAGGGAGAGAATGGTGAAAATATTGAAGGCATTAGCAAACCCCATAAGATTAAGAATGATAGCTGTTCTCCACAAAAATCCCATGCACTTATACGCATTAGCCAAAAAACTAAACCTTCCATACCCACTCGCACACTTACACCTAAACTCCCTAAAGAAACTCAATCTAGTCAAAGAAATTAGAGAAGAAAGCAAAATAAAGGGCTTACCAACCGTCAAGTACTATGCACCAACAGACTTTAAATTCATCTTAACCCCACAAAAAATAAGTGAAATATTCAAGGAGAAGAACCAACATGGTTAAAACAGCACTTTTATTAACAATTTCAATAGTAGCACTAGGATTCGGCACCCCAGCAGTCTGCGTATATTACAGCGTATACTACGGATTCAACTCAATCATAGCCGGATTAGTCTCCATAGCCTCAATAATCATGGCAGGGGGAATAGGCTTCTTCGGAATAGTTCAAGGCCCATTGGGATCCATGAGTTTTGAAGGCTTAAGCGAATCCGACAAGAGAAAACTGGATCTCATGAGGGCCCATCAGAGGGCAACGCTTGAAGAATTAGATGAAATGGTAGAACTGCTCAGGGAAATAAGGGACTTACTCAAAACTACGGGTGAATGAGATGAAAGGGGAAAAAGAACTTAAATATCTGAAGTTTTCCGACGAAAAAGTTGTTGAAGAAACTAGATTGAGGCTTAGTGAGATGAAAAAGCTTCTGAAAGAAATAAGGGATATTTTAAAGTCTGCTGCTTTGGAGTAGAGAATGAAAATGAAGGGAAAAGAGAAAATGGAGAAATACGAGGAACAACTTAGAAAGGAAAGAATTCCCACCGTAAAGATTAGTGGTTCCGGCAGAACGAAAATTCCGGGACTTGGATACGCAGTTATCTCCGGAAGCGGAATTATTTCAAGCGAAGAAATAAGTATTAGTGGAAGCGGAAGGCTTCCCGGCGGAATTAAAGCTAAAAGGATCGTTGGAGCTGGAAGCATTGTTATTGAGGGAAACGCAGAAGCGGATGAAATGCGTTTTTCAGGTTCAACTCACGTAGCAGGAGGAATATCTGTCAAAATTATTGAAGGTTCTGGAAGTTTTTCATCCGGTCCATTAGTTGGCGAATCTGCCAGATTTTCTGGTTCATGCAAGATTAGGGGAGATGTAAAACTGGAAAAATCGTTTTATGTTTATGGTTCGTTGGAGGTTTCTGGAGATTTAACTGTAAAGGATAAAATTGAGACAGATGGAAGTTTTGATGTTAAAGGCGGAATTTCAACCAGAGTTTTTAAGGCTACTCTTAGCAAAAAGAATTCTTATGTTGGAAAAGGAATAAAAGCTGATTTCATTGAGATTAAAGCTGAAGAGTTTAAGGGAATAGTTATCTTTGGTTTTAAAATCTTCGGAAGACTTTTTGAAGCTGGAAAGCTTTATGTAGATGAGTTGGTTGCAGAAAACGACGTATTTTTGGAGAATGTTAAATGCAAAAATGTCATTGGAGGAAATGTGGTTATTGGTAAAGGATGCGTTGTTGAAGGAAGGGTGAAATATCGAAATTCAGTTTCGATTGATCCTAAAGCTGTTCTTTCTCATCCTCCAGAGAAAATAGAGGAATGATTATGGAAGAAGCCGTAGTTACAAACGAACTCACCAAAGTTTATGCAAACGGAGTTCAAGCATTGAAGAAGGTAAGCTTATCTATTAGGAGGGGAGAGCTTTTCACACTTTTAGGTCCCAATGGAGCTGGAAAAACAACTTTTCTAAGAATAATTTCCACTCAGTTAATGCCTACCTCTGGAGAAGCTTTTGTGTTTGGTTATAACGTGGTTGACGAGCCGGAAAGGGTGAGGAAGCGTATTGCCGTTGTTCCTCAAGATGCAGCAACATATGGCATTCTTACGCCTTGGGAATATGCTTACTTTTTTGCAAGGCTTAGAGACATGTCTTCTGAAAAAGCGAAAGTTGCGGCTGAAAGAGCCTTGAAGGCTGTTGGGCTTTGGAGGTTTAGGAACCGTCCATGCTCAACTCTTTCTGGTGGTGAACGGAAACGTGCAATAATTGCGTCTGCTTTAGCTTCAGAAGCAGACATTTTCATGCTTGACGAGCCGACAAGCGGGTTGGACGCTGTGGCTAGAAGGGCAGTTTGGGCTGTTCTTAGAGAAATGGTTAAGGAAGGAAAAACAATACTTTTAACAACTCATATTATGGAAGAAGCTGAAATGGTTTCTGACAGACTTGCCATAATAAACAAAGGTGAAGTAGTTAAGGTTGGAAGTCCTGAGGAAATTAAGAAAATGCGTAAAGAAAGATTCAGAGTTGTAATTAACGGCGAGTTCATGGTAGATTCCAATTTTGATTTCGTCAAACTTGGCGATAGATTAATTGTTTATACAAAGAATGAGGATGAAGCGCTTTCTTTAGTTAAGAAAGTTTTGAAAAGCGGTGGTAGAGCTGAAACTGCACCTATAACTCTTGAAGATGTATTCGTTAAGCTCGTAGGTGGTTACAATGAAAATAGTTAGAGATACTTTACTAATTGCATGGATGAAATCTTATCCAGACATCCGTAGAAACCCCCTAATAATGATAGTTATTGGTATGATTAACGCCATGCCCCTATTTTTCATCGCAATATTTGCTAGAGGAGAAATGTTTATTCACGGTTTGGTAGGCGCAATGGTTTCAACAGTCGGGCTTCTTGGAATAATGGCTTCCATACAGGAAATGGCTTGGGACAGATACGTGAAAATAAGGGAAATGATTGTGGCAATGCCCATCCATCCAGTTTCCTATGCTGTCGGCATTGCCTTAGCCCCACTAATCATTTCAATACCAGGCTTAGCCCTATTCATAATTTTAACAATATTGACTGGGAATGTCAGCTTTGTTGCAATTCTATACGCAATTCCGCTTCTGTTGATGTGCTGGCTTTGCATGAGCGCAATAGGCTTTTTAATCTCCACATATCTCCGTAAACTTTCGCCTTATGCTTTAAACAACATCTCCAACATTATAGGAATAGGTTTAATGTTTATTCCTCCCGTTTACTACCCTGAAGAAATGCTTGGAAGTTTCAGTTGGATTTCCCAGCTGATTCCAACTTCAAATGTGGCTGGGCTGATAAGGGGGACGTTGGGACTTTCAAACATGAAGTTTGAAATTTACGTTTTTAGATTCGCTTTGCTGTTAATAATAACGGTCATGTGCTTGTTACTAACCTCCTTTAAGGCTAGATGGAGAGAAATTTAGAGAATTTAATAAAATTAGAAGAGAGAATAAGAGCGGTTAGTCCCGTATTGCTTCCAAGGTTGCAATTACATTTAGGAGCTTTACACGTGTGTAGGATGGCATGTTAGGGTCTTGTAAAATCTCGTCAAGTATAGATATTGCATTCGAAGCTCTCACGGCTAGTGTAAGCTCCGCATTTTGCAAAGCGTCCATCGACTCCTTTGCAGCTCTCCTTATATTGCGTGGTGTCGTTGTATCCTCGGACACCTCACCCAAAACCGTCATAGCTTGTTCAATTCGCTGTTTATATTCTTCAAGCTTCTTCTTCCTAACCATACATGTTACCCTCCTCTAACAACAAATTTATTTCAAGCATATTATTTTAATAACTTGAGGTTTAAAAGTTGTCTGAAAATAGGCGAGCAAAAACCCTAGAGTCTATGGCTGATTTACTACGCAGAGGAGCAACCTTAACAAACTTGGCATGCCCCGCTTGTGCATCCCCACTCTTTAGACTTAAAACTGGAGAGCTTTGGTGCGCTAAATGCCAGAAACAAGTGGTAGTAATGAAGGAAGGTGAAACACCACTGCAAGCAACAAGTCCGCTTTTGCTTACAAGCCTAGAAAACACATTACTAACAAAAATAAAGGAAGTAGAAAACACATTAAAAATCGAAACAGACCCGGAAAAACTTGAAAAATTAAGCCAAATTCTGTCCAATCTGCTTGAAAACTTAGAAAAAATAAAGAAAATGAAAAGTGAAACTTAACTCCTTTTACTTAAAAATTTTAGAACTATTTCTAGGATTTGGCTTTGAACATCCTCTATTGAACGTTTACCATCAACTCGAATAAGTTCTTTATCTTCAACAAGTTTTAGATAAGCTTCTCTAACTTTACGCTGATTTTCCAGCTTCTCCATAACTGAACGCTTAGCCTTAAGCCTCGAAACAACGAATTCTGGTGGCACATCTATATAAATTGCAATATCAGGCTTAGGAGCAAACTTGTTAATTTCCCTTATCCAATTTAAGTCTAAACCAGCCGCACTCTGATAAGCAAGCGAGGAATGAATATACCTATCCGAAACAACAATTTTCCCTTCCTTTAAAGCAGGCTTTATATTGTTCTCAACGTGTTCGAAACGGTCTAACGCAAAAAGTAAAGCTTCAACAACGGCTGGAACCCGCTTTTCACCATACAAAACTTTTTCACGCAAAAGTTCCCCCCAAAATCCATCCGTCGGCTCCTTCGTATAAACCACCCTATACCCCATTTCCTTCAAACTTTTAACCAAAAGCTTCGCCTGTGTAGTCTTTCCTGAAGCATCTATACCCTCAATTGATACTAATACACCTTTTTCTCTACTCATTCAAACCACTAAACACTTTATTAGAATCGACTATCTTTTCACATATTTAACCTCAACTGCAGTTTGTAAATAGGGTCTTATACCTCGGACAGTATTAATATTATAAATAGAGTTTTTGATTATTGGTTGTTAAAGGCTGTTGGTGGAGAGAATTTGATGCGAAAGCCAAAGTATTGGGGTGAGATTAAAGATCCCATTTACGGCTACGTTTACATAAATGATATTGAACGTGAAATTATTGATTCATTTCCAGTCCAACGCTTAAGAAGACTTAGGCAGTTGGCTGGTGCAGAATTTGTTTATCCAGCTGCAAACCACACGAGATTTGAACATTCAGTCGGAGTTATGTATTTAGCTGAAAAACTCATGGAAAACCCGAATGTCTCAGAGTACATCACAGATGAAGAAGCCCAAATGGTTAAGATAGCTGCTTTACTGCATGACACGGGCCATGGACCATTTTCACACATATTTGAGCATTTACTCTCTAAATTTATGAATAAAACCCATGAGGACATGACTGAATGGATTGTTGAAAAATCCGAGTTGGCTGACATACTCTCTAAGTGGGGTTTCTCACCACGCGATATCGCCAAGCTTTCTGTTGGAAAACTACACATACCAAGAAAGGATTTTCTAAACCAAATAATCCGAAGTTCGGTTGATGTTGACAAACTTGACTTTATTGTAAGAGACACTTACCATACTGGAGCTGAATATGGCTATGTAGATGTTTTCAGACTTCTTCATTCCCTTGACGTTTTAGATGGAAACCTAGCAATAAACATCGGAGCTTTATCAGCTCTGGAGTCCTTTATAATCGCAAGAATAGAATCTTTCAAAAGCATCTACTTCCACAGAGTAAGCCGAGCTGTCCAAATAATGCTTGCTTTGGCAATGGAAAAAGCAAAAGACGATTTAGAACTAATAGACTTCAAAACACCAGAAGAATATCTAAAACTCGACGACTACGCAGTATGGACAATGCTCAAAAAATGTCAAAAATCAAGAAAAATAATAAAAAACCTAGAAAAAAGAAAACTCTTAAAATGCGTCTACGAACAAACCTTCTACGAAAGAGACGGATTAATATCAAGAATCTTCGACGTAGAAGAAGTCAGAAACAAAATTAGAGATGAAATAGCAGAAAAAGCCGGAGTAGAAAAAGAAAAGGTCCTCATAGATGTTCCAACAGTCCCATCAGTTCCATACCGCCACTCAATCCTAATGGAACCAATGGAAATCCCAATATTCTACAAAACAAAAGAAGGAGAAAAAATACTACGCAAGTTAAGCGAAGTCTCAAATGTATTCGACCTACTAAAAGGATTCATCAACATCCTAAGAGTCTACACAGAACAAGAACACCGCGAAAAAGTTGGAGAAGCAGCCCTAAAAGTCCTAGGTGGAACACCGTATTCCGCAAGAATCTCGTTCTAGAGGAAATAAAATGAAAATCCTAAAAGGAAGAGTGATAGTTCCAGGAAAATGTAGGGGGGAAGCATTATCTTCAAAAAAGCCAATAAGCTTCCTAGGGGGAGTAGATCCAGAAACAGGAGTAATAATTGAGAAAAACCATGATTTGGAAGGAAAATGCATAAAAGACAAAATTCTATGCTTTCCACACGGACACGGCTCAACAGTTGGAAGCTACGTAATGTACGCTTTAACAAAAAATAAAGTGGCTCCAAAAGCTATACTAAACGAAAAGGCAGACCCAGTTATAGTTGTAGGCGCTGTAATAGCTGAAATTCCAATGATGGACCAAATTGAAATTAACGAAATAAATACCGGAGATTTACTTGAAGTAGACTGTGAAAAGGGAATCGTCAAAATTTTAAGGGAATAAACATGCATTTGACTCGCGAAGAGGAAAGAATTCTTGATGGAGAATATGGCTGGGCATGCCAAACTTGCATGCGAATACTTGTAAAGCTCGGTGAACTCTACGGAGCCACAAAACTAATTCCGATAAGCTCTGCGCATATTTCTGGCGTTTCCTACAAAACATTAGGCGATGCAGCAATTGACTTTTTAAAAGCTATAACAGAGAAAAACGCTAAAGTGAAGACTTTTTCCACGTTAAACCCATCAAGCATAGACCCATACTTAACAGATAAGCTTCCTAGAAATTTGGTGGAAAAACAGTTTGAAATCTTAAAGCTTTATGAGAAAATGGGTGCAAAGCTTTCGCTTTCATGCACACCCTACTACGAATACATACCTTCCAAAAATTCTAATCTTGCATGGGCTGAATCTTCAGCAGTTGTTTACGCAAACTCGGTTTTAGGCGCATGGACAAACCGTGAAGGCGCTCCATCAGCCCTAGCCTCAGCAATTATAGGAAAAACTCCAAACTATGGAGTTCATAAACCAGAAAATAGAAAGCCAAACATAATAATAGACGTTTCATTCCAGCCCGAAAACGAAGTGGAATATGGCGCATTAGGATACCATCTCGGCGAAATAGTCAAAGACAAAATCCCCCTAATCAGAGGATTAAAAAATCCTTCACTTGACGAACTAAAACAGCTCGGCGCAGCCCTAGCCTCAAGCGGAATGACAAACATGTTTCACTACAAAGAAACCCTCAAACTCAACGAAAAATTAGAAAAAATAACCGTTGAAAAACAGGAAATAAACAGTGTAATTGAAAAACTTTCCTCTTCAAAAAGAGAGAAACCAGACATGATTTTTATTGGATGCCCCCACTGTTCTTTAGAAGAGATAAAATTTTTAGCAAAACTGTTAGAAGGGAAGAAAATAAACTCTAAAATTGAATTTTGGGTTTGCGTCTCAAAACACGTTAAAAAACAAGAGAAAAAATCAATTGAAGTAATTGAAAGGTCGGGTGTTAAAGTTTTAACCGACACATGTGCGGTTGTAACTTGGACTAGAAGGCTTGGAGTGGAAAGAATAATGACTAATTCGGTTAAGGCAGCGCATTACTTACCAACAATGAATAACGTAAATGTTATAGTGGTGCCTCTTAGGGAATGCATTCAAATATCAACTATTTAATTTCACACATATATTACTGTATTGAATGAGGTAAGTTCTTTAGTTTAATCTTATTCCGACTCAGAATTTAACACAATTTTTAATTTTACACAAAATTAACCATCCAACGGTTATAATGGAAGAAAAAAGGCTTCATTTAGATTATCCTCCAGAAGGAATGGAAGATGTATGGCGTATTTGCAGACTCAAGATTATAGGGAGGAATATATCATTATCACATATCAACTATAAATGCACTTTACTCGACATAGGCAGCAACGATTGTGCAGTAACCAACTTTCTGGAGAAAGAAAAATTCGAATACATTGGATTTGACATAAGCAAAAAAGCTCTGGAGAGAGGAAAAGGAAGAAATAGAGTTCTATGCGATGTTTGCAATTTACCAATCAAAAATAATGTGGCAGACATAATAATATGCACTGAAGTCCTAGAACACATTGAAAACCCAGACAAACTTATCCATGAAATCGCAAGGGTTTCAAAACCAAACGCTAAATTACTAATATCAACTCCAAACAGTGAAGGACTATTTTCAAAAATGCAAAAACTATTATTCACAAGCCGTTTTCACAATTGGCAAAACATTGAATTCCACTTTCAGGTATACACTCCTAGAAAACTCGATGAATTACTGGGAAACTATGGATTTAAAATAAATCGGAAAATTAAATCCATAGCCTTTCCTCCGTTCAAAATGATAAAAAACAAAATGATTTTTCAAGCAGCCAAACTGATTTCTAAACTTATTCCTCCGGACCTTCAAGAACTTCTAATATGGGTAGTTGTAAAGGCAAAGTGAAAATTATGTGTGCCGATTCACTAAATATATGCTTTGTTTCCTCACAGTATCCTCCTCACACTATTGGAGGGGCAGGAACATACGCTGCTTGCTTATGCAGAGAACTAGCAAAACTCGGACATAAAGTTCACGCCATTATTCCATCACATAATTCCACAATTAGACCGACAAATAAAAACGGCGTATTCATTCATAAAGTTTCAGTTCCAAACAAATCATTCTTAAAAACCCTTTCCTTCTGGTTAAAAATTAAAAAAATTTATGAAAAAATAGAGAAAAAGGTAGGTTTTGATGTTTTACACTCCAATGTAACAAGCGATCTAAGTTTAACAAGACATTCCATTAAAATTCCAAGAATAGTAACTGTTCATCATCTAGCAAAAACAACCTTTGAGACAGTAAAAATTCCATTTTTCCAAATGCTCACCAACCTTAACACGGAAACAAGCCTACTTTCATGGATAGAAAAGAAAACTCTAGACCTTGATAAAATAGTAGTTAAAAGGGCTCAAAAAATAATTGCTGTAAGCAACTTTGTTAGGAAATCCTTAATCTCCTCATACAAGCTTGCCCCGTCAAAAATAAGTGTGATATATAACGGAGTTGACTGGAAAGATTTTCAAATAGATCCTAACGAAATCATGAAAGTAAAGAAACTTTACAACGTAAAGGAAGACAATGTTATATTATATGTTGGAAGAATAGAACCTAGAAAAGGAATCAACCTTTTGCTGGAAGCATTTTCAATTCTCATTAAAAAAACAAAAAGAAAATGCAGATTATTCCTAGTTGGAAGTGGAAATCAAATCTTTTTATGGAAAACAGCCCAAAGAATGAGGATAACACATCATCTGACTCTAATTGATAGAGTTAACTCCGATTCCTTAAAGAAAATTTACGGCTTATCAAACGTATTCGTCTCACCCTCTCTCCTAGAAGGTTTTGGATTAACCCTGCTAGAAGCCATGGCAGCCGGAAAACCAATTGTTGCATTAAATGTTGGAGGAATTCCGGAAATAGTGAAAGATGGAGTAAATGGAAAACTTGTAGACAAAAAACCAACAGAACTGGCCTCAGCATTAAAGTTCTTTATTGAGAATCCAGATATAGCTGAAAGAATAGGAAATATAAACAAAAGATACGTTGCAGACAACTTTAGATGGGAAAAAACAGCCCGCGAAACTTTGGATGTATATAAGGAAGCCATAGATCAAACAGACGGAAATCGGAGGTACCGTAATGAACCTTTTTAAAAAGATTAAAGATTCATTATTTAGTGAGCAAACTATAGGATTTTTAATCAGCTTTGCGATTCTTTCCCTTTTAACCATAATCGTTTTTAGAAATTTCATTTTCTCAGACGAGTGGCCTGCTGGTGGTGACGTTCTCGGATGGATTTCAAGAGCTTATCTTTACGGAAAAGATGGAAGATGGCTTTATATGTGGAGATCATTTAGCTTCGGATTCGTTGAGATAATTAACCTACTCGATTCCTTTCTCTTCCTTTTCCATCTAGCTTTCCTAAATCCACAAACAACAGTAAAGGCTTTCATGTTTTTCTCTTTCCTTCTCGCATGCATCTCATCCTACCTATTCGCCTATAAATACTCCAAAAATCATATTGCAGCTCTAGCAGGATCATTTACTTATTCCATGAACCACTGGGTAATATCTCAATTGTTTGAAGCGCATCTAGGAATACTTTTCAATTATGCATTAGCACCACTACTTTTTGTTACACTGGACAATGCATTAAGAAGGACAAAATTGAAGGACATTCTTATACTAGGGATATTGTCCTCGGTGGTTCTTGCATCATTTCATGCAGAATTTATTGTCATATATGGATTCTTTTTCGGATCATACCTCATTTTCTTCATCTTATTTCCTGGAAAATCAAACTCTTTTAAAACCAGAGCAAAAAAACTTGCAAAATTGCTGTTTTTAACAGTTCCTGCAGGTTTCCTTCTTTTAAGCTTTTTGTTAATCCCGTTTTTAATGAATGTACGTCCCTACTATTTCTCGCCGAACTACCGATATCTAATAGAAGATGTTGTATTTTTCAGTTACAAAAACTTCTTTGATGCTTTAACCTTAAGAGCGACTGAAGCTTGGGGCTACATTAAATACGTGGATTATTCCTCCGGACTTTCCTTTCCAGGCTTTCCCGTAACATTGATGACTATAATCTTCCTTTTACCATATAGCATTCTTCTCTTTCGAAGAGACAGATACACAATTTTCTTCGCCTTTTCCACAGTAGCATCCAGCATTATTGCCATGGGACCAAACTCTTCGTTTGGAGAATTATTTATCTGGGCTTGGCATAACATTCCTCACTTTTCAGTTTTTAGGGCTATCAGCAGATGGATAGTTTTAGCAGCGCTTTCTCATGTCTTCTTCATTTCATTGTTTGCAGCCACTCTAATTGATAGCTTAAAGAAGTATGTTCAAAAGCCAACAACTAAAACCTTCTTTAAAGTAAAAACAAAAAGGGGGCTCTTCGCTGAACCTAGAATCTATTATGTTTCAGTTGATATATTCAACAAAATTCACAACCGATTACGCAAGTTAACTTATTACTTAAGCATTTTCATGTTAGCACTAATCTTGATGAGCCCGCTTTTATACAGTTACTTCTTAATAAGCCAAGGCCTACAAGTTTACACTCCGAGCAAAAACTATCTTCGTCCCTACTTCTGGATTGCCCAGCAGACAGGAGATTACCGCATAGTAACGGTCGGGCAACATCCCACTGATTTTGCTGATGGAGCTATGTACACTGATCTGGGCTGGACGCATGAAATAGGATATGAAAGTGCATTCATCCACGACAAGCCTGTACTTCAAAATGGAGGATGGGAATATCTTCCTCATTCATTTGTAGACTTTTTACGAGTTCATGTGGTCCCGCAAAAAATGACTAGCAGCCTTATGAAGATTCTCGGAACATTCAATTGTCGGTATATCGTTATACCTGTCTACGCAAGTGATGAAAATAGACATTTTTTCATGGAACAAGATAACGTTAAAATTGTCTATAATAATTCTGGATCAATAATTCTTGAAAATGAAGATTATAACCAACGCATATTTGGAGTAACCCAATTCGCTGTAGTAATTGGAGATTTAGAAGTTCTTCCGGCGCTATACAAAATAGACTCGTTCAATCTTAATCAAACAGCCCTTTTATTCGCGCATTTAATGAGTTCTCCTTTTTATAAAGATCCGATGTTTAACAAGTCGCAGTATCTAATATTCTATAATGTGGAGATGGCTGACATCGTCATGCTTACTTTCAAAGATGAACCTTTTATGGTAAAACTGGCGCAATATGGTATTGATAGCTCAAATCCGAGCCACAGTTGGATTCGTTCTCCAGTTTGGAGACATCGAGGAAAATATGTTTTTGGAAGCGACGTCTTACAAACTTCAGGGAAGAATTCTGTTAAAATTTTCTTTGATGTTAACGAACCAGATCTATATAGTCTCTGGATTAGAGTTGGAGTTGCTTCTTCGAGGGGAACTTTAACAGTTATGCTTGATGAAGTAAATTTGACGAGCTTTCAGCCGGAAACCGCTTACGGCCCTAAACTCTCATGGATTTTTCTGGGAAATTTAAGTCTAGATAAGGGAAGGCATTCCCTGACATTGATTAATGACGGAAATGGCCTAAACGAAGTGGATACATTCGCTTTTATAAAACCCAAAACCTACAAAATGCGTGAGAATGAAATTATAGAGGCTATAAGGAGATTTAAAGGCAGAATAATCTATTTGTTAGAAACAGAAGAATTCTTAAAACCTGAAGAAGAAACAGGAGCCTGCTCCTACAAACACGTTCCTTATGAGGGCTTTTCACTACATCTTAACGGAAAGGGGAAAAATATTGCTATTACAGCAAATGTTTCGGCCTCTTCGGTGTTTGGTAACGATTCGATGAGATTTGGATCTGATTTTGCAATTGATAATTCACCTCTTACTAGATGGGCGTCAGAGCCTAGCGAAGGAATGCCTCAGTGGCTTGAACTCACTTGGCCTTCCAAACAGAAGATAACTGGCTTACAGATTTTTTTTGAAAACGCAAAAGCTCAGAATTACACTGTGCAGAGCTGGAATGGTACAAACTGGATTAATCAAATAATTGTTACTGGAAATAACCAAAGGATAGTTTATCATAGTTTTTCATCTCCATTTGAAACTGAGAAACTACGTCTTTATTTCACATCTGCACCAGAATTTGGAATGGTGAGCATTTGGGAGTTACAAGTTTATAGCGGTAAAAACGCAGTTTCATCAGAATTCTTTGTCCCTCGTTCAGGTTACTATTCTCTAGCTTTTCGTTTGGCCTTTCATGCAGACTATAGACCATTTGATATAATATTAGGAAATGCCTCTTTGCAAATTTTTCCTTCAAACAAAACTGATAAATTTGAATGGTACGAAACAGAGCATGTTTCTCTTTTGTACGGGAAATACCATTTAGAAATCAGAACTGACAACGAAATTGATTTGGATCAGTTAATCTTGTGCTCAACTGATCTTAACGAAAGTTTTTCTGTGACAAAGATTTTCCCAGATTGTTCCTCCCAGCCAACGATAAGTTATAAGAGAATTAATCCATGTGAATATGAAGTTTATATAAATTCGAATAGTAGTTTCTTTTTGATTTTTTCTGATTCTTATCATCCACTTTGGAGACTCTACATCGGAAATGAAGAGATTTCGCCGATTTCAATAAATTATTGTGTTAACGGCTTTTTTGTTGATAGAACTGGAGAGTTTAAGGCTGTTCTTTATTTTGTTGGGCAGAGGTATACGGATTTAGGTTATAGAATTTCGTTGGGTACAGCAATAATTCTTCTCATAATCTTGGTTTTTCATGGTAAAATTGAAAAATTAATCAAAAATTTAAAGAGGAGGAATAGAAGTGAAGTTAAGCTTTAATCTTCGTGTCTTTATTGCAGCTTGTGCTGGAGTAATTCTGCTGGTATCTATTTTAAGTGCAGTGTTCATGTTAAGGCTGGAGAAAAGCGAAGTAAAACAGATTTCTTTAAGCAGTATAAAAGGTCTTTTCGAAGCCCCTACTGGTTCAGTCTATTTTATGTATTCCAAAAATAGTCCGAACGACTATGTTCTTTATGCCAAAATCTTCAACATGTGCAAGAATAAACCTCAATTAGAATGTTATTATAGTCTCAATGACCTTTATGTTGACAATTATGGATGCCCAAGACCTAACGTTATTTCTTCTGGTAAATATATAGTTTTTATTGGCGGCCCTATCTCCCAGCCGTCTGTTGATTATTATGAGAAGTCCCTTCAGGCCCCATGTTCCCTCGAATATAATTCTACTCATATTTGGTGGAAGAGTCGAAATGGCAGCATTATTCAAAAATCAGTGATGGAACTTTCCAAGATAAATGAACATCACGACGTTTTCATTGTGGAGTTTTTCACTGACGATTATGAAAGGGGGGTTTTCGTTTGTTACGGATATGGTTGGCGTGGAACATGGATAGCGGTAGAATATTTTTGTAAGGTAATTTATCCAAACATAGAGAAGTATACGGATTCCTTTTATATTTTTGAATGGATCGACTTGAATGATGATAAGTTCCCGGATGTAAACGAGGTTTTTGAAGAATGGTTAGCTGGAGCCTATCATTCTCCGATGAAGAGGAAAGCGAACATGCTTCTAGGTTACTACAAAAAATTAGGAGGTGAGGAAAAATAAAGCTGCATAAAGTTTTGGTTTTAATCGTTTTTATTGTTGCATTTACGGTTGGATGGCTGAGCAATCAATTTCTTGCACAGAATAGCATTGAAACTTTAATTAGCAGAGGAAGCTATGCTTCAGAATCAAGTTATACCGTGTTTGTTGATGGTGGTGTCATCAAAGCCAGAAATGAGGTATCGGGAAATATAGAGTTCAGCGATTCGGACTTTAGCACAGTGATGCAGCAACTTATAGATTCGCTTGTAAACGGAGGAACAATACTCATTACGCGAGGCTTATATACAGTCACCAAAACAATCAATATAGCTAATGAAGCAGTCTATATTAAAGGAGAAGGGAGAGGCTATGACATTTATGGAACAGTGCTTAAACTTGCCGCTGAATTAACCAATACAACTGTTTTCAGATACAACCCCTCTGACAGACACAAATATTTTGGTGGAATAAGCGACTTGACAATTGATGGAAACGACAATGTGGGAAGCGTTGGAATTCATGTGAAAAAATACTTCAGTGACTTAAAATTTGAGAATTTATGGCTCAAAAACTGTGCTGGAGCGGGAATAAAGATTGAGGGTGCAGGTGATCCCACTGGTGCGTCCCATGTGTGGAATATTTGGATAGTTGACTGTCTAGTAGAAAGCTGCGGTTACGGCATATACCTAACTAACGCCGACAACTATATGCATAAAATAAGCAGAGTAACCATCAGAGGCGGCCACTTCTACGACAATATAAATAGCATAAGAATAGATGCTGAATACAGCTTCAACATTTTAATTGAAGGAATAACTGCTGAAAGAGATAGGCAACATTGCATCTATATGACGGCTGGAAGAAGAGTTCAAATTGTGAATAACCGCATTTATGATATAGGAACTGACGCACTCAACACCTACGACGGGATTCACATCACTAGCACATACAATAATCCGCCAATAGACATTTTAATTCAAGGAAACAGTATAGGAAACCATTGGATAGAAAATCAGATGAGATACTGTATAGTCGTCAATGGCTCAGTTCACCACGTGAAAATAACTGATAACATTCTTGACACATGGAAGTCCGTTGTGCCACTGCAACCAATATATTACGGGTTGAATGTAAAGGATCTAGAAATACACTTCAACCAGAACTATCCGACTGAAAGCTATGGGATAGTAAACATTACTGGAACAGGTTCACAGACAGAGTTTGAAGTAATTACTCAGCATGGCCTAGTAAACGACAAGGTAATAGTTTCAGCTTCAATCACAAAAGCCGCAGCCCCGCATCCATCCTATATTTACGCCTACCTAAATGATACTGACGTTGACGGCTTCAAAGAAACAATTGTTATAATCGTCAAATTCGATGTTGCCCCTGCAAACGGAGAACTCATATATATTTGCTGGAAGGCAGAAGCGATAATTCCCTAATTGAAAGCTCATTAATGAAAAACCCGCTTATTTGTCAGTTTATGAGACCACTTTCCCTCCGATGACTTTGAATAATCTTAGGGTATCCTCAAAGGCGGGATCCAGCCTGTTTCCTTCCCAATAGACTGTTCCTTCAAATAGTTGGACGCAATATCCCTTTTCTGGGCTGCTCTGCTGAGTGAAGAAGTTTCCAATTATTGAAACTTCAAATTTGTTGCGGACATTTATTATTGCTCCTCCTTTGTTTGCAAAGAAGCAACCAATAATTACTAGTGGACGATAGCAAGGGTTAGGCATATCTATGCATGGTGCATGAGGATTTTCTGCTGCATTCTCGAACCAGCATCCTATTATTGTTCCAAAAGCGTTGTCTAGAACTAGGTCGGCTTTTGTTGGTGGAGTTGTGATGGCGCTGAAAACTGTGCTGCTTAAGTAGATTTGGGCGTCGGTGTAGAGCCCTTGAACCCTATAATTCAGCAGTTCACAATTTGTTATTCTGCCAAAGTTATGGTTTGTTGTGTAATAAATAGCAGTTGGACAATTGCCAACTACCACATTGTCGAAAAGGCAGTCGCTGGCATTTATGAAGCTTATTCCCCTTTCCAAATAGTTTTCCACATCAACATCTCGTATCGTTATTAAAGGTACAGTTGCAACCGACGATTCATACTTTATTCCTACTTTAAACTTGTTTTGTCCGTCAAGTCTCAAATCCCTTAGTACACTATGATGAGAACATGGAGTTCCGTTAATGAGTTTTGAATCAAAAGTTATTGTTCCATAAATAACTGTTGAAGCCTTTCCTTCTCCACAAATCAAAAGTTTCTTGTCAACTTTAAAACTGCACGGATAACTCCCAGCCTTAAACATGATGCTTCCATTATCCTTACAAAGCGACAGAGCCTTAGAAACCACCTCGGTGCAGTTGAAACTTGAAAAGAGAATATTATTATCAATTCTGTTTAAAACGAAATATTTCACACCATCTGTGTAGATGGTAAAGCTGTTAACTTCATCCACTATAAAACCTTCATTTTCAACATTAACCACATATTGCCCTTTAAAAACAAAATCAAAAGTAAAAAAGACTAGAATAAGAATGAGGATTATAGTTTCTGAAAATTTGATAGTTTTTGTTTGCAACGCTAATCAAGTGGAGGGAATGTGAGGAAAATTATAAATGAAAGTGTGTCGGGTAAAAAGACTTACAGAAAATTAGAGCAGATGGATAAACTTTATTCGAAAGACCCTAAGTATTTATCACGTCTTAAACAAGAGAAAGCTCCGGTAGTATAGCTCGGCCAAGTATTCCGGCCTTTCGAGCCGGAGACGCGGGTTCAAATCCCGCCCGGAGCACCATAAAACCGTGGCTAGGTCACGGTTTAAATTTCTATTTTTGGAAT
>JAOZNA010000027.1 GCA_029934005.1 Candidatus Bathyarchaeota archaeon | reverse complement strand
AAATGTAGGAGGTATTGAATGAAGGAAGAAGATTTTTTGGAAGCTTTGTTGACAGTTCCAGATATAATTTATGAACCGCTTATTTCAAGGAATTCAAAATATGTTGCTTTTACTTGGATAAATGTTCATCCAAACGCAGATGTTTTTGTGGTTCCAACTGATGGGAAAAAACGTCCGTCTGCTTTGACAGAAACTCCAGAATCAACTTTTCTAGTGAGCTTTGCTCCAGATTCCCGTTCCGTAATTGTGGGAGAAGATAAGGATAGGAATGAGAGAGTTCGACTTTTTGAAGTTTTCATAGACAAACCGAAACGGATGATTCCGTTAACCGAGGAGAATCCGCCTTTCTTTCTTCGTGGTGGAGCCTTACATCCAAACAGAAGATGGCTTATTTACGGTGCAAATTATGATTTGGAGCGTAAAAAAGAGATAGAGCCCACTTGGGTTTATAGGCAAGACCTTGAAACTGGAGAGAAAATGGTTTTAGCAAAACCAACAAAACCTACGTGGTTGATTCCTCAGTTAAATCCGCAAGGAACTTATGTGCTTTATAATCGTAAAGAACTTCATCCAAAAGGAGACCAGTACTGGCTAGTTGACATTGAAGGAAAAGAAGACCGAGAAATACTTAACTTTGGACCTAAAGCAAGAATTGACGCCGTTTGGTTACCGGATGGTGAAAGGGTAGCTTTCATTACTGAAACGAAGGATGGGAAACCCCAGAAATACTATTCGTTGGGCATATACGATATCGTGAAAGAGGAAATAACATGGTTAATTGATGACTCAAAAAGGAACATTGAAAGAATACGTTGCCCAATCAACGGTCACCATTTGATAGTTTTAGAATACCAAAAAGCTAGGGTTCGACCCTCAATTATAGACTTGACGAATATGGAAGAGTACAAACTGCCAAAAATCGAAGGGTCACTAGTTCCTATAGGACCAGTAACAGAAAATGAGTGGACAGGGCTTTACTATTCATCCACACAACCAAGTGAAATAGTCAGATTCGACATTAAGAACGTGGATGTTTCCAGTTTTAAACCGTTAACTCACGTTTGGGAACTAACAAAGATTAAACGTGAAGACCTTGTTCCAGCAGAAGATTTCGAATGGAAATCAAAAGATGGCTTAACTATTCACGGATGGCTCTTCCGCTCAAAAACGCCTACGAAAAGGGCGATAATATACGTTCACGGCGGTCCTACAGGGCATGTTGACGATTCTATAATTCCGGAGATTCAATATCTTGCTTCGCAAGGGTTTAACGTTCTCGCTCCAAACTATCGTGGTTCGACAGGCTACGGAGTGGAATTCGAAGATTTAATTCGGGTTCATGGTTGGGGAAGTGACGAGCAAGAGGATATTTGGTCTGGTGTTGAAGCGTTAATAGAGCATGGAATAGCTGAAAGAGGAAAAATAGGTATTACTGGAACAAGCTACGGCGGGTATTCTGCATGGTTAGGCATTACTAAAGCGCCAGACCTTTTTGCTGCGGCGGTTCCAATTTGCGGGATGACCGACCTCGTTGTTGATTATCAAACAACTAGACCTGACTTAAGACCCTATTCGGAACAGATGCTGGGTGGTAGCCCCGAGGAAGTGCCAGAAGTTTACTATGAACGATCACCAATAAACTTTGTTCATCAGATTAAAGGCAAGCTTTTGATAGTTCAAGGAGCAAAAGACCCAAATGTTACGCCTAAAAACGTGGAAGAAGTGATAAAGAGGCTGGATGAGGCTGGTATCAAATACGATTTGCTTGTTTTTGAGGATGAAGGACATGGAATATTGAAGCTGAAAAATCAAAAAGTGCTATATAGAAAAATGGTAGCTTTCTTTAAGGAAGCACTTTAACTCTAAATAATATAAAAATGGGGAATTTGAATTTATTCCTCTGCACTTCCTTGTTCCTTTTCTCCGCCTTCCTTTGGCTCCCTAGTTCTTGCTTGCTCCAGTTTTTCTGCTGTTTTTGTCCAAGATTTTATCCATTTTCTAGAATACTCAGCTATAGTGTCTTTAAATCCCCATCCTAAGGCTATGCCTAATCCCACGCAAACACCTATTGCTATTCCCCATGCCAAGGCATTGGCAAAAATGTATAGGATACTCACATCTATCTTCATCTGTGAAAGCGCCAGTATTGTTACAACCGCGTAGAGGAAAAGCCTTAGTCCATCAGCGAATATTCCTGAATAAGCTATTTCCGCTTCACGACCAAGATTCCTAACAAAGTCGGCCACGTAGTCGATTACTATGAAGCCCACTATGAAGATTACGACGCCAGCAATGAAGTTTGGCAGATAAGACACTACCATGTTCATGTAGCTGCTAAGAATTTCCACTTGCAATATGTCAACGGCTGCAAATATGGCAAGCAAATAGACGAACCATCGCACTATTAAATCGAAAAAACCTACACATGTTATTCCTGAACGTTCTAATGCCCTTCCCAGCAGAGTTTTTCGCAGAGCATCGTCAACCCCCGCTTTATCAAGAACCTTCGAAATTCCCTTGCCCAATAATCTGCCAGCAATCCACCCGATAACTAGCGCTATTGCTGCACCTACAATTCGAGGAACCATAGTCGCCAACGTAGTCGCCAAATTGTTTAAAAACTCTTCAAACCACATAGTTTGGTTCTTAACAACCAGAATTATTTAAACTTAAAGGTTTAGTTCCATCCTTTTTAATGTTAAAATTACATTTTCATTAGGTCGTTCTAAACTGTCAAAAGGAATTTTTATTTAGGGGATTTCCCTTCTAGGGATGACCGCACGACGTGATCAACTTTGGGAAATCCTACTAAAAGAACATCGCTTCAAAAATTTCGCTTGAAAAAAGCACTTGACACTCTAGCTCGGAAGGAAGGACGCGGAACAGAACTCATCTCTCTCTACGTTCCCCCTGGACGTCAAGTAAGCGAAATTGTTTCCATGTTAAAGCAGGAATATGGAACCGCTTCCAACATTAAATCTAACACCACTCGGAAAAATGTGCAAGATGCAATCGTTAAGGTCATGCAACGCCTAAAACTTTTCAAGCAGATTCCAGAAACAGGACTGGTTATCTTTTGCGGAGCAATTCCGCAGAATGGACCTGGAAGCGAGAAAATAGAAACATACGTGATTATTCCGCCTGAACCAATAAATGTTTATCTTTACAGATGTGATTCGAGATTCCATACAGAACATTTGCAGGAATTTTTAAGGGAAAGAGAATCCTACGGAATCCTTGTAATGGACGCTTCCTCAGCCACATTCGCCGTTCTAAAAGGTAAAAGACTTGAAATTGTCCGTGAAGTTACTTCTGGAGTTCCTGGAAAACACCGTGCTGGTGGGCAATCTGCCAGAAGATTTGAAAGATTAAGGGATATGCGAATTCAAGAATACTTCAACAGAGTCGGGAAATACGCAAATGAAATTTTTCTTTCAATCCCAGACCTAAAAGGAATAATTTTAGGTGGACCAGGACCAACAAAATACGATTTTCAGAAAGGGGATTATTTGCATTACACGTTAAAGGACAAGATAGTAGACGTGATAGACACTGCTTATTCGGATGAGCAAGGCGTTGAGGAAGTTATGGGGAAGGCTCCGGAAATTATGCGTAAAGTTCGCTATATTGAGGAGAAAAACATAGTGCAAGAGTTTCTCTATCATGTTGGACATGACACTGAACTGGCTACGTATGGTGAGGAGGAAGTTAGGAAGGCTCTTGAGATGGGGGCTGTAGAGACCCTTTTGCTTTCTGAAGAGCTAGATATTGTGAGGATTAAAGTTGAATGTAACGCATGTGGCTATACTGAAGAGCATACCATGAAGAAAAATGAGGTTCAAGCATTTGAAACAAGCCTCGTTAATAAGCCATGTCCAAAATGCTCCGCTCCCGCTTTATCAGTTGTCGAAGAGAAAGAAATAATTGAAGATTTAGCTGAAATGGCTGAACAACAAAACGCGGATGTAGAAATAATTTCGACTGAAACCGAGGAAGGACAAATGCTAAAGAAGTCCTTTGGAGGAATAGCCGCCATCTTAAGATTTAAACTTCAGCACTAGCCATACTCAGCCACAAATCTCATTTCTGGAAAGCCTTCCACTGGTTTTCCTTCTTCGTCGCTAAATAAGACTTCCATTTCCTTAATCTTACATGCACCTCTAATATCTCCCTCTGCTTTCCCAATCATTTCCGCTATTTTCTCAGTCGAAACATAAACTTTCAACCTTTTCACTTCCGCATTTAAGGGAAGCCTTTTCTCGGCTTTTTCCCTTCTAACAGCAGCTATTAATGCAATAGCCATATCTCCAAAGGTTTCAGCTTCTTTGTTTATGTGTTCTTTTATTGGGCTGGGCCATGGTGACGAATGGATACTTTTGTATTTTTTCTTTTCTGCATACATGACTTGATAAATTTCTTCGGTGATGTGCGGTATGAATGGTGCTAACAATTGTAGAATTCTGAAAATTGCATTGTATAGCGTGTATTGAGCTGCCTTTCTTTTTTCCTCTCCGTAGATTTCTTTTCTGTAAAGTCTGTCCTTAACAGCTTCAATATATTGGTCGCAAAGGACATGCCAAGTAAAGTTCCTAACCTCTTCGAGTGCAATATTGAAATGGTAATTTTCCATCGCCTCAGTAACCTTTTCAACAATTCTTTCAAGTTTGGATAGAAGCCATTTGTCAAGCAACTCTAAAACTGGTTTTTCTTCTGGATTAAAGTCTTGTAGGTTGAAACTCGCAAATCTTGCTGCGTTCCAAAGTTTCCTAAGGAAACGCCGTCCATATTCAACATCTTGCCATCTAAAAGGAATATCTGAGCCTGTTGCTCCACCAGCAGCCGCCCATTGTCTAGTTGCATCTGCACCATACTTGCTGAAAACCTCTGAGGTGGCAACATAATTTCCAAGCGACTTACTCATTTTTCTACCGTCGGTTCCAAGAACCATTCCATTGATTAAACACGCCTTGTAAGGTTTTTCGTTAAATAACGCTAGATGACGAACCATCAAGTAGTAAGCCCATGTTCGGATAATGTCTGTTCCAGAAGGATGCAAATCAGCTGGGAAGAGTCTCCTCCAATCTTTTCTGTCAGGCCAACCCGCGTGGACTGCGCAGGTTATTGAAGAGTCAAACCATGTGTCTAATACGTCTTTTTCTGGAATAAACTTTTTGTGACCGCATTTTGGGCATTTCTCTATTTTTGGAGGTTCAAATTTAGGGTCTATGGGCAGCCATTCGGGTTTTGCAATTATGGTTTCTCCGCATTTTTCACAATACCAGATTGGAATGGGAGTTGCGAATACTCTTTGTCTAGAAATTACCCAGTCCCAATCTAAAGATTTTGCCCAGTCTATAAGTCTATACTTCATGTAGTCAGGATACCATTTAACTTCTAGAGCCTCTTTTTCAACTCGGTTGGTTAATATGCGGGTTTTCATAAACCATTGTTTTCTTTCCAGAATTTCTATGGGTGTTTTACATCTCCAGCAAACGCCAACTTCTTGCTCTATTTTTTCTGTTTTTTCCAGCAAACCTTGCCTCTTCAAGTCTTCAACTATTGCTTTCTCCGCTTTCTCCAGAGTTAAACCAGCATATTTCCCAGCTTTTTCATTTAATCTTCCATTCTGCGAAACTATTAGAATTTTTGGCAAGTTATGTTTCATGACGGTTCTAACATCGGCTTTATCTCCGTAGGTGCATATCATCACAACGCCTGTTCCAAATTTTGGGTCAACAAGTTCGTCTGTTATTATCTTCACCTTACGATTAACAAGTGGAACACGTATTTCTTTTCCAACATAGTTTTTGTAACGTTCATCGTTTGGATTTACAGCCACAACTACGCATGCTGGAATAAGCTCTGGTCTGGTTGTGGCAATTGTTAAGTATCCGCCTTCTTCTAGTGGAAACTTAACATAGTATAGAGTGCCAGTTCTTGTTTCGTATTCCACTTCTGCGTCTGCTATGGCTGTTTCACATCTCGGACACCAATTTACTGGGTGGGTTCCACGGTAAATGTAGCCTTTTTCGTAAAGCATGATAAATGAAAGCTGGGTTCTACGCCAATAATCTGGATTCATGGTCTTATATTCGGTTGTCCAGTCAATGGAGCAGCCAAGTCGAATAATTGCTTTTTTCATCAAATCTATATACTTTTCAACTGTTTGTTCACACATCTTCCTAAACTGGTCTGGAGGAACCTCTGTCTTTTTAACACCAAATCTTTTTTCAGTTTCAACTTCTGTTGGAAGCCCGTGGCAGTCCCATCCTTGGGGAAAGTAAACATTGTAGCCTCTCATACGTTTGTATCTTGCAACAATGTCGAAGTAAGTCCAGTTAAGAACGTTTCCCATGTGGAATTCGCCTGAAGGATATGGTGGAGGCGTATCAATGCTGAAAACTGGTTTGCTAAAGTCGTTCCAGTCAAAACGGTAAATACCCATTTCTTCCCATAGACGCTGCCATTTCTCTTCAATTTCAAACACGTTAAACTCCTTTGCTAGAGTTTTCATTGAACCTTTTCCTCTCTTCAATAGCGAATAGCTACAAATAGTTACAATCAAATAATTATTTTTTGATTTAAAGATTAGAAAAATTGTTCTAAACCAAGTTGGGTCTTGTCTCGCTTCTTCAAAACCTCTATTTTCTCACCTACTCGCAAATGCATTCCATCATTAGCAGCCAAAGTAGGAACGCCAGTCGCTTGCTCAATAACTTTAGCCTCGTTTTGAGGCCCTTTAAAAATCATTTGCATTCCAAAATGCGTAGTAACAACCATTTCCGGCTTAGCTTCCTCAACAATCTTTATTGCATCTTCAGTTGTCATATGCCCCTTCCAAGGCTTCCCGCTTGGACGCATAACACATAAAATAAGCAATCTAACACCTGCATATTGCTTACCAACCCCCTCAAAATATTCAGTATCACTTGTATAAGCTATGTCACCGACATCCACACTTTCAAACCTAAAACCTACAGTGTCTGGATCAGAGTGCCTAGCCCCGCCGACAACGACTCGCAAATCTTTAACTTCAAAACTTACTCCAGGCTTAGCTTCCACGATTTTTTCAAGCATTTGCTGATGATACTTCGAAATCTTAGACTCACAAACCTCATTACCAAATAAGACGCTGCGAGAAGCCGCTAGCAAACCACGCTTCTTAGTCATGCCACGGGTCATAGCTTCAATAAAAACCTCAGCATCAACGTAATGATCCGGATGACAATGAGAAACAAACAAAGCATTAACTTTCTGAGGATTCAAACCAGCCGCAACCGAATAAACAAGGGCTCCGGGACCGGGATCCAAATGTAAATTAACTTTATCGCTTAGTATTCTTATTCCAGCAGTCCGTCGCTTCTGAGTTATTGTTGCAAATCTTCCACCGCCAGTTCCAAGAAAGATTATTTCCAACGGCATATTTAACCTTCCAACAATGATATTAGAGACAAAAAATCTAAAGCTTTGTCTTTATTAATTCAGCGTTGAAGGCGAAACAAATGAAACTTGTGATTCGTATAGGCGGTTCAGTCGTTGCTTCTCCGTTGAATCCTAAACTCATCAGAGAATACGCAGATCTTTTGACAAAATTGAAAAGTGAAGGCCACGAGCTGGTTGTGGTTGTTGGAGGCGGAAAAGCAGCTAGGTTGTATGTTCAAGCAGCCAAGGAACTAGACTTGCCTGAAAAGGAACAAGATTTGGTTGCAATTTTTGTTACTAGGCTTGTGGCGTGGCTTTTGGCGAGGAAGCTCGGAGAAAAAACATGCGAAAAAATTCCAGAAACAATTGAAGATGCGGAAAAATGCCTAAAAAGGAACAGAATTGTTGTTATGGGAGGCTTAAAGCCGGGAATGACAACCGACACGGTTGCTGCGCTTCTAGCTCAAAAGTTAAAGGCTGATATGCTAATTAAAGCAACAAATCAAGACGGCATATACACTATGGATCCCAAAAAACATCCAGAAGCAAAGCTTTTGGAAAACATAAAGTTTGAGGATTTAGACAAAATTTTCGAAAAAGCAGAACATGAGGCTGGAATACACCAAATTTTAGACTCAGAAGCAACAAAGATACTAAAGAAAACAAAAATGAAAACAGTGGTTTTGAATGGTTATAATCCAAAAAACATTTTAAAGGCTGTAAAAGGTGAAAAAATAGGAACTATTATACAGTGAGAATTAGTAAGATTTTAAGGAAACCAATTTTAAAAGTAGTGTTGGTTGAGAGGCGGCGGTTGCCGAGCCAGGTCAAAGGCGGGGGACTCAAGATCCCCTCCCGTAGGGGTTCGCCGGTTCAAATCCGGCCCGCCGCACCAATTAAATTTCAAATTGGCATTCTGCTGATGAATTGAAACCTTTGGATTTTGACGTTTAGGTAAGTTATATATAGGGTATTTGAAAATCTCTAAGGTCTGGAGTTGTAAAACATGAGCGCAGAGCTTGAAAACCTTCGAAGAGACATTAGGATGCGTGTTGAATATGATAAAATGATGTCAACTGCTTGGTTAGCAGTTTACTTAATACCGATCACACTAATAATAGTAAGACTTTTCCTACTACTAATAATAGCAACTTTTCCAACTATGTTTCTAGGATGGGGAAAGTTACTATTATTAGAAATTCTTTTTCTATGGCTAGTTCTCGGAATAATATCTTTCATAGTTTCAATAGTACTGATTTATAAACTCGTTGATAGGAGAAACACTCATTTCAAAAGACAAACTTTCCTTATGGAAGACACAATTAAGTTGCTTAGGAAAATTGCTGAGGAGAAGAAAACATCGGTTGAAACGGAGCTTTCTCTATGCGAAAGAACCTTAAGAGAGGCGCGAGCTGAGGAAACTGAGAGAAGCGCTGTTTTATGGGCTATCCTTTCAGCAGTGATATTTATTGCAACTTGGTACGTCTATTATTTCTTAATGAAAGACTTCTATAAGCATGAAAGAAGGGAAGATGAATTTTGGGAGGACATAAGCAAGATTCTTAGTAAGCTTGGAATCAGTTTTTCGCCTCCTAGACGCATGAATCCGCTTCCAAACAGGAATTTCATTCTATATCTTATACTCTCGATAATTACCATTGGAATATTCGGAATTTACTGGCTTTACGTACTAATTAAAGATCCAAATGAACATTTCAGATACCACGCATCAATAGATGAGGAGCTATTTACGACATTAGAGAAAGCTGTTGCTGCCGCCTAAATAGCTTCCACCATTTTTATCTACAAGCTCAATCAACAAAGGAGTTATGTAAGTCTCTATTAAGGCAGCGATAAATAAGAGAAAAATTGAGATCGCTGAAAGTATAAAAACATCTATCAGTTCGCTTTTTATTTTCGTTTTTTCTACCTTTTCTCCTCTAATTTTGTTAAATAGTAACATTGAAATTGTAATGTGCCATCTTATTATTGCTGTCCATTGGAATATGAAGGCTGGAATTTCAATGATTCCGTGAGGAATAAGACCGGCTATTGGAAGTAGGGGACCATATTCTAAACCTGTTATGGCGGCTACGCTGCCTATGATAACTCCGTTTATTAGGAAGGTGAGTCCAATGACTAAGGTGCCAAATATAGGTATCCAAACAAGTAATTTTTGAGGATTCCAGTAAAATCCAGTGTTATTCGTAAAGATGTATAGGAAGAATTCTTGGGTGCATGGTTTAGGATGGTCGGAAGGATAGTTTGTATATATAAAATTTACAAAACTTTTCAATAATGCTGGATTGAAAAGTTTGATGATTATTATCACGTAGATGGAGAAGTAAATGAAGGCGGAGAGTACTAGTAAAGCGAGGAGCATTATTAGGCTGTTACGTTTGAAAGCTAAGATTAAACATTTCTTTAAACTTGCCCAAGGATTGTTTTCCAACTGAGCATGTCTCCATTTTCACTTATGGCAAGTTATGCCTACATTTAAATAAGATTTAGGATTTGCTAAAGTTTAATAAAAACTAATTTTGATAAGTTGTGATAGGATTAGGTGAGTCATAGAATTGACTGAAAAAGTAGTCATATTAATGGGTTCAAGCAAGGACATGGAATTCTGCAGTCAAATAGCCAAATATTTAGAAAATTTTAAGTTAAATTACGAGTTTAGAGTTGCTTCTGCCCATAAAACACCAGAAAAACTCCTTAAAATCTTAGCAGAATACGAAGATGAAAAGGTTGTTTATATTACTGTTGCTGGAAGAACCAATGCCTTAAGCGCATTTGTAGATGCCCACACAGCCAAGCCTGTAATTGCATGTCCACCCTACTCTGAAATGTTCGCTGGAGCAGACATTTACTCATCGCTCAGGGTTCCAAGCGGAATAGGTTCGGTTGTAACCATAGAGCCTGAAGGTGCAGCAATTGCGGCTGCTAAAATATTTGCGCTTGAGAATAAGGAGCTTGCTAAGCGAATAAGCGAATATCAGAATGAAAAGAAACGTGAGATTGAACTGGCAGACGAGTCGGCTAGAAGGCTTTAGTGAGAGTTAAAACATGGGAAGCGTTAAAGACCTAGAAATAATTAAGAAACCAACAAAAACTCAGATGGGAATTGGCAGATTCCACTTTTCAGACCGCTACTCAGTTTTCGATTGGGGAGAAATGCCAGACCACATAGAAGGAAAGGGAGCTGCCTTATGCCTCATGGGCGCCTACTGTTTCGAAAAATTGGAAGAAAAGGGAATAAAAACACATTACAGAGGACTAGTAACCTCAAATGGAAGGATAGTTCGATTCGACGAGTTAACCAGCCCAACAAACATTATGGAGTTCAACCTCGTCAACGTTTTGAAACCAAAAGCTTACATTAAAAACGGCATCCTCAAATACGACTACAGCATGTTTACACATAAAACCACCAATTTCCTAATTCCGCTTGAAATAATCTATAGAAACGGCTTACCAGAAGGCTCCTCAGTTTTTAAACGGCTGGAAAAAGGCATTTTAAAACTTGAAAATCTTGGAATAAACCATTTTCCAAAACCAGGTGAGAAGCTTCCGAAACCATTCTTTGATGTAAGTACCAAGTTTGAACAGAAAGACCGTTATATAAGCTGGGATGAAGCTAAAAAGCTTGTTAAATTGTCAGATAACGAAATTGAGAATATTAAGGATTTATTGTTTAAAATCAACGAAATTATAACTGAAATCGCTTCAAGAGCCCGCTTGGAAAATGAAGATGGCAAAGTTGAATTTGCGTTTGATCCACAAAGAATGCTTATGGTTGCAGATGTAGTTGGAACACTCGATGAGTGCCGTTTCACTTTTGAGGGATTGCATGTTAGTAAAGAAATTGCAAGAGATTTTTATCGAAAAACGGAATGGTATTTGGAGGTTGAAAGAGCAAAAAGGGAAGCTGAAAAAAGAGGAATTAAAGATTGGAGAACCATTTGTAAAGTTTCACCTCCGAAACTTGATTTTACCCTAAAAGAAATTATACGTCAAATGTATTTGGCGGTAGCAAATGAGTTTACTGGTCGAAGACTATTTGATTCTCCTCGTTTATTCGAAGTTATAAAACAGTATAAAGAGTACGTAAACAAACAGAAAACTTGAAACAAATTTTCTTCACCAATCTTAATTTTCACTTGTTAATACCAAAAAATTAAAATTCGTTTATCTAAGTTTCTTAGTGAAAGCGTGATGTAATATGGCTATTGAAAGAGAGGAAATGCAGGAACTTGTTAAGTCATACCGTGAACCAATCTGTTTAAACCTTGGATCTCATTCCGCTTTGGACGCTTGGCAGGGACAAAGGAACTACGGGTTAAGAAGCATAATTTACACAACCTACGGAAGAGCAAGAATTTACCTACAGAATCCGATGGTTGGAAAACCCGGAGAGAAAATTGAGGATCTTCCAAGACTTGTAAGGAGGGATATAAGGGTTGTTGATGACCCTAAGGACATTAACAAGAATGATGACTGGAGAGCTGTCATTTTAATTCTTGAAAAATATTCTGACATTGTAAAATATGTGGATGAGCTTGTGGATCTTGAATGTTTGCAGATTCCGAATAGAGCTTTTTCCGTTTATGTTGGTGGAGATGAAAACTGCAGTGTTATCGAAAATGACTTCGGAGTTCCAATTGTTGGTTCGAGGAAACTCCTTAAAATTGAGAATAGAGGAGAAGTTGAACGTGACTATTACTGGTTTGCTGAAAAAGCCGGAATTCCATGTCCTAAATCCTATGAGTTTGAAGTTTATGAGGATGGAATACGTTTTAAAGAACCAATCAACGAACCGATGCTTTTGAAGGCTGAGCATGCTCACAGGGTGTTTGAAAGAGAATTCATATTTGCAGCAGACTCAGCAGACCTCGAGGAAAAGGTTAGAAAAGAGGTTGAAGCTGGTAACTTAGACCGTGAAAGCCTTGAAAATGCAAGGGTGGAACAAATAGTCCTTGGGCCCCATGCTAACTTTAACTTCTTCTTCTCACCAATAGATGCCAAAAGAGAGTGGGGCGAAGTTGACGACTGGTACGCAAAGCTCTACAAATTAAGTTTGGAAAATGCCCGTGTTTGTTTAGCTAATCAGTTCCTCTCAATAGATGAACGCAGAGAAACAATCCTCGACGGGTTAAAAAGGCTTCCGTTGGATGTTCAACAAAAGTTAAAGAAGATTCCCTCATTTGAAGTAACCGCTCATGTAATGATGAGTCTTCGGGAATCATTACTGAAAGACGTCCATCGATATGCCGACCGTTTTCTGCTTGCCACACGCGAATACGAACCACCGGGAATAATTGGTGCATGGTGCCTCCAAACCCTCATAACTTGGGATAGAATCTCAAAATATGAGCTTAAACCTTCGATAAAGGTTGATATCACGCAGGGAATTGAACCTAAAACCGCTGCTGATTACGGTCTATATGATGTGCCAGAAGGCAAAGATCCCTATATGCATATTCCAGTAACTCAAGATGTTGCTCTAAGGCATGGTGGTGGAACAAACGTTCATATGGGTGTTGGTTCGCAGTATGCAAACGCTAAATTCCAGCGGACTATGAGTATGGGAGATCGTATTGCTCTTGAGATTAGGAGGGCTATGCGCGAGAACCTTTTACATGAGATAGTGACGTAAACAGCTTTCATTTTCTTTTTCTATTTCTTTTTGATATGTCTATAAGCATATTATATATGCCTGTTGGCATACATCTTTATATTTCGCCGATTCCTATATCTCTAATGAGTGTGTCTAAAATGGGACATATTGTAGTTAAGTCCCACTATACAACTGTTGAACGTAAAAACAGAAGGGGAGGGAAAAATTGGAAATTATGAATCTAATATCCGATCCTTCATTTGTAGCGTTCCTCGGCGGAATGCTCATAATCCTACTGCTTGCAATAGGTTTCACGCTTGATAGCTTACTAAGCTAAACATTCAATCACATGAATCCTTCGATGAAACCCTTAACATTTAACCCTAAAACAGCATGGTTATATCCACCCTCTAAAACAGCAAATCTTCTTCCTCTACAAAGTTTTTCAGCAAACTCCTTGACTAATTTTCCAGCAAGCGTATAATCTTCAGTTTTAAGAATCCCGCCCCAATCCATTTCGTGGCGATCAAAACCAGCAGAAACAGCTACAATGTCACATTTTTTAACGGAATCTAGGAAAATCTTCAAATCATTTATGAATTTTTCACGTGAATTGTCAGCAACATGATGGTAAATAACATTTGGATTTCCAGAAAAAATGTTTGCGGTTCCATCACCAAAATGGAGATCAATATCCACAATTACTGCTTCCTCTATTTTCCCATTCCGCCTTAACTTCTCTATGGCAATGGCAACGTTGTTAAAATAGCAAAAACCCCAACTACTGTCTGGGCTTGCGTGGTGTCCTGGCGGTCTAATCAAAGCGAAAGCTGGTTCTTTATTCATGGCTATTTCTGAAGCTTTAATTGCGCCTCCAACAGCGAGCAGTCCAATTTCAAATGCTAGAGGAGCGTTACGTTTCACATGTTCTATGTGATTTTGCGTATGAACCAATCTTAAGTCTTCTTCATTTGCTGGTTGCGGCGTGACAAATTCGAATTTGCCCTTTAACTCTTTAACTATGGCTTCAATTCTGCCTGGAGCAGCCGCCGGATCTGAAGCATAGACTTCACAGTAACGCTTATGGTAAACAATTTTCATGTTGAACCCTCGAAATCTCTAAATTAATAAGGGGTTATTAGCAATTTTCTTGAGGCATGAAGTTCCAATGAGTTCTTCCGATATACAAACCCTATTGCTTGTTGGAATGGATCTCCCAGCATTGGCAAAATCAGCTAGAAATGCAGGATACAGAGTTTTTGCGGCTGATTTTTTTGGTGATTTAGACTTAATTCGTGCTTGTGATAGGTACGAGGCAGTAATAAAGCAACGTTCTGGGTTAATATGTGAAAGGATTGAAGATAGTTTTAATCCAGAAGTTTTTGTTAAGCTTGTTAAAAAATTGCTTATTGAAGATTCGGCGGATGGTATTTTGCTCTCGTCTGGACTGGATGATTCGTTTGACGTTCTTGAGGAGTTAAATAGTCTAGTTCCAATTATTGGAAATTCTCCTGAAACAATTAGGAGAGTTCGTGAGAAGCCAAGGTTTTTTGAAGAATTAGAGCGTTTAGGCATAGCATATCCTAAGTCTGTTGTTGTTGAAGATTTAAAGGAGGCAGAGAGGGTTGCTAAGGATTTCGATTATCCACTTGTTCTTAAACCAGTGGCTGGATTTGCGGGAGTTGGCATTAGAAAAGTGGAAAGTAAATATTCGTTAAAGCGAGCATTTAAAATTGTATCCAAGCATGGTGAGAAGGTTCTTATTCAACAATTTATAGAGGGCGTTCATGCAAGCGTTTCCTTCGTTTCCTCGTCTGGAAATGTAAAAGTTTTGACAGTGAATAAGCAATTGTTGGGAATGCGTGAGCTTGGACAATGTGAACCGTTTGGATTCTGCGGAAACATTGTTCCCTTAAATATTTCGAAAAGTCTCTTTAGAAAATGCGAAGAAATCGCTAAAAAGCTCGCCTCGCATTTTGACCTTCGAGGTTCAAACGGAATAGACCTCGTAATAACCGAATCGGAGACTCCATACGTAATTGAGGTTAATCCGCGTTTTCAAGCAACTTTAGAATGTGTCGAAAAAGTGTTAGGTTTGAATCTTACACAATTGCACATAAAAGCTTGTATTGACAATTCTTTACCAAAACTACCAACAAAAAATCTTGGATATTGCACTAGGCTAATTTTATATGCTCATAAACGTGTAAAAGTCCCCGACTTAACTTTTTTTGAGGAAGCAAGAGACATCCCATTGCAAGGGGTTATCATAGAGAGGGGAGAGCCTATCTGCTCTGTTTTTGCACAAGCCAAAACCTTCAAAGCGTCTTTTAAAAAAGCCATAAAAATTGCTAAATTAATTTACAAGTCGCTAAGTTAATCTTCAAATTGAGAAATACTCTTTCCAATAGCCTTTATTATCGAAGGAACTAGAATTAGCGTTATTAAGGTTGAAATTCCAGCTTTTATCGGCGTTTCAACTGCACCAACAGCCCATATGGAATAGAGAGTTTCTTCAGTAAATCCGTAGTAAATCCAATACATTTGGCAAGGAACAAAAATGAAAATGCGGAATAATACGTCTGCTTCTAATCCAATAAAAGTTGATAAAGCCAACACTAAAATATAATGCGGAAACTTGAGGCTCCATGAACTACTCTTTAAATTTATGATTAGAATAACGAGTAATAGGCAGAAAAAAGCTAAATAGACATCCCACATCCCCCATAAAGGCAGTTTCCAAGATACTGGTGTTAGAAAATAGGCTCCTAACAATAAAGTGTAATAGATAAAAGCTTTTTTCCATTTTCGTCTAACTAACAGACTTGTAATTAAGGCGCCAAAAGGCGCTCCAATTGTAAAAATAAACTCTTCGAACCCACGAAAACGAATTGAATGTCCAATCATTGCTCCAATGAAAGTTGCGAGAAAACTTGCATACGGACTTAACAATATCCCGTTAATTGGTTCTATTAAGAAAATCCAACTTAACCACACACCAGAAGATGGAAGAGGAGATTCAAGAATCGAATCGCACACAATTGTTAAAGCCGCAAAAACTGAAACGGTTGAAATGAAGTATGAATATTTCACTTTCCTTAGCATTTTTGGCTCCATGGAAGCTAAAGTGGTGGATTTTATTATTAAACTTGTTATTTTATGTATGTTTGGCTTTTATCTAGATCATTATTTCTATCAAAAAGATTAAAATGGCTGCAAATGCTCCAACTACAAGCATTTTAACTCCATAAATCCATCCATTTCCCTTCGCAACTCTTCCCAAATAGTAACCCATTGAGAAGAGCGAAGCAAGTGTTAGGATGAATGATGTCATATAAGCTGTTTGAATTGGTAACATACTTGCTAATGCAAAGAAGAATGGTGCAAGTGCTATCATTGAAGTTAATACAGGTGATAAACCATCTATTAATGCTACATACCATGAAATAAACTCTGAAGCCTCATAACGCTCCGGATCAACCTTCCCGTTCTTCTCCTTTTCAAGCTCCCTTAACATTCTATCTCTTTCAGCTTTCTCAGCCATATACGCACCGAAAAAACCGGAAATTCCCATGGCAAAACAAGCGCCAAGCCCAGCAATAATTATTGTTTGCGGATGTTCTACATGAGCGAACCAAGAAGCTACTATAATACCAAACATAGTCATTGAACCGTCAAAACCATTAAGTATAAAATACCGTCTTACAATGCCTCTGGCACGAGTTATACTCAGATATCTCCTAATCTTCTTCAAGAACCCTAACGAATGTTTACCCAACTGCTGACTGCACCACACCAGGATGGCCTTTGTTGGCCCATAAAGATCTTCGTTCTTATCTTTTCAGAAAGTGGAATATAAATCTTTAGAATGTGAAATCCATTAAACAACATCAATTTCACTTTCTTTTGAATTTTCTCTTAACTTCTTCAATTCTGTTCTCTACGCTTCAATCTTCGCCGAATCCATCTCGCAAAAATCCTTTTTCAATTTTCAAACTGCACTTTCATAATCTCAACACATAAATGCTTGTATAGCGTAACCTAAGCTTCAAATCAAAATGGTGAAACAATATGGCTATACAAAATACTCTAGAAAGGCTTTCAAACGCTGCAGGCGTGACCGGAAGGGAGGACGAGGTTCGCGAGTTAATGAAGGAAATGCTTAGACCATACGTGGACGAGTTGAAAGAGGATAAGTTAGGAGATGTCATAGGCATAAAGCATGGTAAGAAACCAGACGCACCACGAATAATGATAGCAGCTCACATGGACGAAATAGGCTTATTCATAAAAACAATAACAAAGGAAGGTTTCCTTCAATTCGCAAAAATGGGAGGAATAGACGATAGAGTTCTAATGGCTCAAAAAGTCATTGTTCACACATCAAAAGGGCCAGTTCCCGGAGTTATAGGTGCAAAACCAATTCACATAATGAAGGAAGAGGAAAGAAAGAAGGTTGTTGAAGCAGAAAAACTTTTCATTGATATTGGAGCCGCAAGTAAAGAAGAAGCAGAAGAAATGGGCGTGAAAGTAGGTGATCCCGTTACTTTTGATATAAAATTTACAAAAGCTGGAAAGGATGCGGTGATAGGTAAAGCTTTTGACGACCGAGTTGGATGTGCAGTGCTTATAGAGGCTATGCGAAAAATAGGTGAAACAGAAGCTACGGTTTATGCTGTTGGAACAATACAAGAGGAAGTAGGGCTTCGAGGGGCAACAATTACCGCTTTTCAAATACACCCAGACGTTGGATTAGCGCTTGACGTAACAGTAGCCGGAGATGTACCCGGTGTTACGGAAGTTGAAGCACCAATAAAAATGCGTAAGGGACCATCTTTCACAGTTGCAGACAGAGGACTAATAGCCCATCCGAAGGTTTTGCGGATGTTAATTGAACTTGCTGAACAACTAAAAATCCAATATCAGCTTGAAACCGGGCTTCCAGGAACAACAGAC
>JAOZNA010000083.1 GCA_029934005.1 Candidatus Bathyarchaeota archaeon | reverse complement strand
ATAGCTGCAAAATATCTTGCGAGGAAGAATTCTAGAATAGTTGGCTTGGTTGGAGCCGGAGCTCAGGCTAGAACTCAGCTTATGGCTTTACTTGAAGTCTTTAAGGGATTTGATGAAGTGAGGGTTTGGAGTAGAACTTCAAAAACTAGAGAAGCCTTTAAAACTGAAATGGAGGCGAAATATGGGCACTTATGTAAAATAGTTACCGTGGATAGCGTCGAGAAAGCCGTTAGAGGCGCCGACATTGTTGTTACAACCACTCCTTCAAGGCAGCCCATAGTTAAGAACGAATGGATTTCTCCTGGAATGCACCTCAATTGTATAGGTGCCGATGCGCCGGGTAAGGAGGAGCTTGAGCCGGAAATACTCAAGAGAGCCAAAATAATTGTGGATGACATGGAACAAGCCGTGCACAGCGGTGAAATTAACGTTCCGGTAAGCAAGGGAATATTAA
The DNA here is from genome assembly GCA_029934005.1 of Candidatus Bathyarchaeota archaeon. Lineage (GTDB taxonomy): Archaea > Thermoproteota > Bathyarchaeia > Bathyarchaeales > WUQV01 > JAOZNA01. The sequence goes on along the minus strand of JAOZNA010000083.1, from coordinate 4,906 downwards.
CTGAACATGACATATGGGCTGAAATAGGCGAAGTAGTAGCTAAAATTAAGCCTGGAAGAGAAAGCGAAGAAGAAATAACAATTTTTACATCAACGGGATTGGCCATACAAGACGCTGTAACAGCTCACTTAGCATATAAGAAAGCGCTGGAGAAAGGAATTGGAAAAAAGGTAGAAATAGTCTGAGTACGCTTTATAAGAGTTTATTCAGCTTTTACTCTTCTACTAGGGCTTCCTTAATGTGTTCAAGGATATCAAAATCGAATGCAACTGGGGCACCAATGTTTAAGTAGAAAATCTTCCTCCCTTTTCTTTCAAGTTCCCTGGTGTAGTGAAATAACTTCACGTGTTGCGTATTCAATTGTTCTTCGCGGGATGGAAGACTATAAGAATTCCCGGATTATATTATGAATTTTTCGGGTGTTATTCGACGTTTTTTTAATCCTAAATCACTTACTCTGAATTTTTTCCCTCCGAACAATTCTGCGTATTTTTCTTCTCTGTATAAGGCTGCGGCAATTCTTCCTATAGCATCGGCTTTCATTATTCCGCTTCCGCTTGCTCCTCCAACCACGATTAATCCGTTTTCCTTAAAGATTAATGGTTGTCCATCTAGGGTGTTGATTGCATATAATCCCGCAAATGCCGAGTAGGGCTTTTGTCCCATAAACTGTGGGAAATATTTTACTAAAACTTGGTATATGCCGTATTCGTAGAAGTTTTCTTCTGGTTGTGGTTCTTCTTCGAGTAGGAACGCCCTTGGAAATTCATCTCCGTAGCTTATCCAAAATGCTTCCTCCTCTATTGCTGGTTTAAAATATACACTTGGTTTGGGTAAAATTGTAAATGGAATGCAACCTTCGGGTCCAAAATCCTTAGCGTATAGTAGTTTTCTAAGCTGTTCTGTGCTGGCTTTTACGCAGAAAATCTGTCTTTTCTTAGGTTTTATGTAACATTCGATTCCAAGCTGGTCGAGAAGAGTCGGAATCCACGCACCAGCAGCAAGAACCGTTGTTTTAGCTCTTATACTTCCATTGTTGGTATGTATTCCTCTTACTATTGGGTTTTGCCAGAAGTATGGTTCCCCTGGAATTCCTAACGGATGTTCAGGTTCAACTATTAAACTTTTTACTTCTGTGGAAAACTGGATTTTTCCACCCATTTCCACAAATTTTGATGCGTAAAAATTAACTAAAGCATCGACATCTAAGGAACCAGCTTTAGGAATAAATATTCCAACATGGGCTTCTTCAAGTCCCATCAACTTTGCCTCTTCATCTCCTTCAAAGCATGTTTTAATTCCAATGGTATTTTCCAATTCTTCAGTTTCGTAAATTTTATATTCTAAGCCCATTTTCGACATTTCAGCCAAAACTGGTCTTATTTTTTCGTATTTTTCTCGGCTGAAAAGCCAAAGATAACCAGTCCAACGTATTTTTAAGTCTACGTTAAGTTCCTCCTGTAAATGTTGGTAAAAGTCAACCGTCGAACTTGTTAATAGCAAGTTTATGTTTGAATAAAAGAAGCATCTGAACATTGCTGCGCTTTTAGCAGTATTGCCTTGACCGGCTGCAGAACGTTTCTCTACAACAAGGACTTCTTTATCTGGATTTTCCCTTTTTATGTGGTAAGCTGTTGCCAATCCAAGTATTCCAGCTCCAACAACCACCACATCGTATTCAGTTGTCATAGGCTATCCCTTCTGAGAAGCTAAATAAACTGTCAACTAAGGATTTTAATTTTCCCATTCAGCTAAGCATATGCTATTTCAAAACTGGGAGTATCCGTATTTTTTCTCCTTCTTTTCTACGTTTGAAAAAGGAACATCTACATGGGATTCCAGGGTTTTCGATTACGCGTTTCCATCCAGGTCTGGAACATTCCCAACGTTTATTTTTCTCATTGAACACTAAGTATTGGCATCCTAGGCAAATTGCCTTTCTGGTCTTGGACATTTATTTTCACTGTTATCAAGTAATTCGCATTGGTATTGCTGTTCGAAAATCTTATAAGTTTACTTGTTAACAAGTAAACATGTTAACATTAAGGCGAATAAAATGCCTAGAACCACGATAGCAATCAGAGGTCTAAACGAGGAACTTTACTGGAAGGCTTTTTCAATAGCCAAGAAACAAAGGAGAAGAGTAGCAGACATAATGAATGAGGCGCTGAAAAGTTATCTCCAAAATACGGACGATGCATCGAAGGAAAAGGCTAATCCGAAAATAGAAAATTCTGGTTCAATCACTTTAAACAAAAATGTGATTTTGAATTTACATAGAGAACTTGGAAAATTCACCCTAGAAAACAGCGGAAAAATCTTCTTGGAAAGGGATGTGGATAAAGAAGCGTTAGAATGCATAAAACAGATAATAAATACAAGTTCAGGAATGGTTAAAGCTCCGAGAAGCATATATCATATGGTGATTTTAAAATCGAAAAATAACGGAACACTTGAAATGTATTAAAACCTATCTTCTTCTAAATTTAAAGAGAAAAAGGGCAACAATAAATGTGATAAGAGCAGAAGCACCCATAGAAATGCCCAAGAACAACAATGTAGGAATTTCTGAATAAATTACTATCATGAACTGGTTAGAAACCACCTCTGCTCCATCTGAATCGTAAACACTAAAGAACGCTACAACTTTATCGGATGGAAACTTGGAAACATCAATGTTAAATGTATAAGTTCCATTCTCCTTCAAAACTCCGGTGTAGTTTTTCCAAGAATCCCCAACTTTTAGGCAAAGCTTTGCTTCCGGCAAACCTTCATAATCAAAGGCTTGCACCCAAGCCGACAAAGTATCATGTTTCATTACCTCAAGTTCTATGGAAAACTGCAAAATAGAAGGAGGATTATTCAAAACCACAAACCACAACTCATCCGACTTGGTCGCTCTGCCCTCTCCATCAGAAGCCTCAACGCAAATAGTATAATTTCCAGTCGGTGTTGTTGCATTAGGAGTGTATATGAGCCTCCAAATTCCATTTCCCTCATAATCCATGCTCAGACTTCTGCTATAGCCAAATTCAGATTTGATTTCAGCAATAACTTCTAACTCATTTGCTGGAGTTCTATCATCTCCTACGTGTACCTCAAAAACAATAGATTGCCAAACCCTAAAAACTTGATTCGAATTTAATGAAAGGTCATAAATTTCTGGCGGCTGATTCACTTCGCTTTCACCAAGCGCATTTAAAACCGCCTCATAAGCATCAATTTCACCCCATCCATAAGCAGAATCCCAACCTTCAGAACCCTTATCCTCGGCAGTATCCAAAATTATCCTTTTCACATCAAAAGGCGAAAGCGTAGGATTTGCATCCAATATTAACGCTGCCAATCCAGAAACATGCGGAGCAGCCATACTTGTCCCAGACATCACCACAACTTCATTTCTTGCCTCTCCAGTTTCCTCTCCCTTCGCCGCAACTATGCCAGTTCCCGGAGCACAAACATCCGGCTTTTTCGCTCCATCCAAACGTGGGCCTCTACTTGAATAAGAGGCTATCACATCATCCTCGCGGCTTACAGTATCCCTGTCGTCAAGGGCTGTTACGCATATAACATTGTCTGCAACTGCTGGAGCGCAAAGCGTATATTCTTCTGGTCCCTCATTGCCAGCTGCAGCTACAACGACTAGTCCGCTTTCAACGGCGGTGTTTGCTGCTTGAGAAATGGCTGAAGTTCCATCAGGGTCTTCTATGTCGGAACCTACACTCAAATTAATTATCTTGATGTTGTATTTGTCCTTATTTTCAATGACCCATTCAATTCCCCTTATTAATTGGTCGCCTAGGTTTACGCCGCGTTTGCTTAGTACTTTTACGTCAACAAGCATTGCGGAAGGTGCTACGCCAATGTATTGTCCAGCGGAACCACCTGTACCCATAATTATGCTTGCAACGTGGGTTCCATGTCCATCTTCGTCGTCTGGGTTTGTTTCACGGTCGGTTACGCTTGTTACTCCGCTGCAGTCAAAACCAGCTACAAATTTGCCTTTAAGGAATTCGTGTTCGTCATCCACTCCAGTGTCCAAAACAGCCACAACTACATTATTACCAGTATAACCTAAATCCCAAACCGTATTGGGTGAATAGAAGGATGACTCCCTAACTTTGATAGCGCGTACACTTATGTCTAAACGAGAATAAATTCTTGGCTGCAACTCAACCATAACCACGCCTGGAAGGTCTGCTATTTTCTGAACCAAGGGAAAGCTTAGGTTACGGACACAAATGGTGTTTATAAATTTCGCTGTGTATGAGATTGTTACGTTTAAGCTTTCAAGGTTTTCTACATCAAGTACGTTGGGTTTATGGTCGTAATGAACAAAGACTGAAATGGATTCTTGGTCTTTATAAGATGTTTTTTCGACTTTAAATTCAATAAGGTCGTCGATTTTATTGTGATTTCTATCTCTAGACCAGTTTTTCCAATGTTCTTTTTTAACAGAAATGAAAGGTTTTGTTGATGAAAAATTAGGTGTACTTTTAATGGGCTGGAAGGAAAAGAATAGTAGAATTATGAGTATTCCTATTAGTAAAGTGATTTTGAATCTGGCGTTGAAGTGCATGTGTTAGTCACTCTTTTAATAAGTTATGCAGACGGTTATGAAATTGTTATGAACGAGTGATATGAATTTGAAAGTTCAATTGAGCAATTTATTATAGTTAAGTCTGAAAAATTCGCACTTTTGCAATGCTAGTTATACCGAAAAAAGTTATAGTTTCCAAATCTTAAAAATTGATAGACGACATGCCTCGCAAGTCAACATCAATAGAAGAACAATTCAAAAACGATCCGCAACAATTGAATGGTTGAAAAGCCAGAATAAAACAATATTAAAAATTTATCGCTACGCTTGGAGGCTTTTCATTTTTGCAAGCTGTTCCGTTCTTCT
>JAOZNA010000026.1 GCA_029934005.1 Candidatus Bathyarchaeota archaeon | reverse complement strand
TTCTAGTTTGAGCGTTATAAACAACTATTTTTAATTCATTTTTCTTCTCCTTCTCAGCTCTAGCCATAAATATCACCTTTCTAAGCGAAAGTTAAGCCAGATTACTATTCACAATATAGAAATCAAAATACTTTTCTCCTAACACGCATTTCTAACTTTGAGGAAAAATGGATGCAGTGGAAACCTAAATTTTCAATAGCCATTCCAGCCTCGCTAGTCTCCGACACGCCCCATTTACGAGAGAAAACAACAAAAATCGGAATGGTCGGACGCGCCGCGGCAATTTTCCGCGTTGAAGAAATAATAATCTATAGGGATAAAACCGACATAGACCAAAGCAAAGATGAAAGATTTATCCAAAAGATTTTGTTGTATATGGAGACCCCGCAATACCTCAGAAAAAAATTGTTTAAGATTGAACCGGAACTGCGTTATGTAGGAATTTTGCCACCGTTACGCACTCCTCATCATCCAATTGAAGGAAAAACTAAAAAACTTAGGATAGGGGAACTCCGTGAAGGAATAGTGACAAAAACTACGAAAAGGGGCACTTACGCCTATATAGGTGTAGAAAAACAAGTTTTCATTCCAAAATTGAAAATTCCAAAAGGTAAACGAGTAACAGTTAAAATAGTGAGAGTTAACGGAAAAATTGAAGCTAAATTAGTTAAAAGGGAAGAAATAAATGTTTATTGGGGTTACATTGTTAAAACAGCAAATTTTTCGTTAAAGAGGCTTGTTAGAGGTAGAGATTGGGATTTAAAGATTGCAACTTCTAAATATGGAACGCTAATAACAAGGGTAATGCCGCAGCTTGCCGAAAAATGGAATGAAGCCAAAAATAAACTCGTCATTTTTGGTTCTCCAACGGAAGGACTTTACGAGATTGCTGAGCGTGAAGGAATAAACTTAGATGAAAATGTGGATTTTGTTATAAATACCATTCCTGACCAAGGAACGGAAACTGTCAGAACTGAGGAAGCTATATACGCTTCTTTAGCGACTCTAAATATACTCAACAAATTAAAGGTAAAGTGAAAACAATGATATTTGACATAACTCTTCCCTTGGTTCTTTTCTTTCTAAACCTAGCGGTTATTTGGCTTTACAAAAAGTTTGAGCCGAAAATAAAGAAAACTGTTGAAGAAAAGGAATTAAGCATTAAAGAAGCGATTTTCCTAGTTATTTTAATAGCCATATTCGTTTCAGTAGTTGTTTTTGTCCCTGGAATAGCCCTAAAAACCATGTTTATTTTTGTTTTCTCTCTATCACTGTTCACATTTGTTTATATCGGAACTGAAAAATGGTACATTGCAATTTTGCCTCCGATAATTTTCCTAGTTCTTTACTTCTTTCAATGGAACATTTACTGGCTAAACTTATTTGCAATAATCTTCGCAATACTAATAACAGTTTATTTGGGAAGCTTCTTTAATTGGGAAACCACCTTAGTTTTTGCCGTTTTACTAACAAGCATGGACATTTTCCTAATATTCGTAACTGGAAGCATGGTTCAAGCAGCGAAGACCCTCAGAGGACACGAACTACCAATTGCAATCGAACTACCAATTATCCCAATCTTATACACAAATAACGGACAAATAGCCTCAATGCTCTTCGGATTAGGCGACCTATTTTTTGCCGGGCTCTTGTCCATCCAAACTCTCAAAAAGTTCGAAGAAAAAACCGCTATAATCTCTGCTATTGCAATGTCAGCTTCACTATTTGCTTTCGAAGCATTAATTTTGACATACAGCATCCACGTTTTCCCCGGAACCCTAATGATTATCTGTGGGTGGCTAATCACAATGGCGTTTGCTACAATTACTAAAAGGAAAAGGCAGCACCAAATACATGAACACTGAATCATTAATTGAATTCTCAGTATCAATCTTAATCCATAACGTTTATAATGTCTAGATTTATTGAGTTTTGGGCGAGACTGATAAGCAATGGGACGTAGAACTCACGCACCAAAACGTGGTTCGTTAGCCTTCTTACCTAGAGGACGCGCTGCAAAACCCATTGGTAGAATAAGATTTTGGCCAGAAGTCAAAGAAGGACCTAGACTTTTAGGTTTTATGGGTTATAAAGCTGGAATGACCCATGTTTTTGTAATTGATAACGAACCACGTTCACCAACACTTGGAAAGGAAATTATGAGACCCGCCACAATTTTGGATGCTCCACCAATTTTGGTTTGCGCCATTAGAGCCTACACAAAAGATGAATATGGGCTCAAAACCTTCACTGAAGCTTGGATGCAAGACCCACCAAAAGAACTTGAAAGAGTTTTCACCTTACCCGAAAAGTTTGAAACAGAGAAAAACTTGAAAAAAATGGAGGAAAATCTGGATAAAATCTCAGAATTTCGTGTAATTGCAATAACACAGCCAAAAGAGGCTGGTGGAGTTCCAAAGAAAAAACCAGATGTAATGGAAATTAAAATCGGTGGCGGAACAGTTCAAGAGCAATTCGAATACGCGAAAAATTTGCTTGGAAAAACCATAAGCGCCGAGGAGGTTTTTAAGGAAGGACAATACGTTGACGTTATTGCAATAACCAAAGGTAAAGGTTTTCAAGGCCCAGTAAAACGTTGGGGAATTAGAATCCTTCCTAGAAAATCAAGGAAAACCAAGCGTGGAGTTGCGGCAATAGGACCATGGACTCCTGCAAGAGTCATGTATAGCGTTCCAAGAGCCGGACAAATGGGCTACCATCAAAGAACCGAATATAACAAGAAAATTTTAAAGATAGGGAAAAACGGTGAGGAAATAACTCCAAAAGGCGGGTTTGTACGTTACGGAATTATAAGAGGAAACTACATATTAATTGAAGGAACCGTTCCAGGTCCCAAAAAACGGTTAATACGACTAAGATTCCCAGCAAGACCTCCCAAAGAAAGCGTGGAGCCTCCGCAGATAACCCATATATCGCTTGAATCGCAGCAAGGAAAGTGAGGAACATGGGGAAGTTAACATCAAAAGTTTTTGACTTGAAAGGAGAAGTTGCGGGAAAAGTTAAGCTTCCAGAAGTTTTTAGAACTCCAATAAGACCAGACGTAATCAAAAGAGCTGTAGTCGCCATTCAGTCCCATCGTTTTCAACCTCAAGGCAGAGACCCGATGGCTGGAAAAAGAACTACTGCAGAATCTTTAGGAGTAGGCTTAGGAATAGCCAGAGTTCCAAGAAAGAAAGGAACCCAGCGGGCGGCATTAATGCCTGGAGCAGTTGGCGGTAGAGCAGCCCATCCACCAGTTTCCGAAAAGAAAATTAGGAAAAAAATACCGAAGAAGGAAAAAATGCTTGCTTTATGCTCAGCCATCGCTGCTACAGCCAACAAAGAAATAGTGGCGAAAAGAGGGCATGTAGTTGATTACGTGCCAGACCTTCCTCTAGTAGTTGTTGACGACCTCCAAAAATTGAAGAAAACAAAGGAAGTTGAAGAAGTTTTTATGCAGATTGGCGTTTGGCCAGATGTTTACCGTGTTAAGGAAAGCCGAAAAATTAGGGCTGGAAGGGGAAAGATGCGTGGAAGAAAATATAAGCAAGCGGTCGGCCCACTTATTGTAATTACTGAAAATGATGGAATTGTTAAAGCTGCCCGGAATATTCCAGGCATTGATATTGCAACCGTTGACAACCTAAACGTTGAACTTTTGGCTCCAGGAACCCATCCTGGAAGATTAACCGTGTGGACTCAGTCTGCAATTGAGAAGCTTAGAGAAAGATTTGGAGGAAGCTAGAATGGATGCTCAAGAAGTAATCTTGTATCCGGTTATGACCGAGGTTGCCAGCAGACTTATCGAGTCTGAAAACAAGCTTGTTTTCGTTGTTAATATGAAAGCGACTAAGTGGGATGTTAAACGCGCAGTGGAAGAACTTTACGATGTTAGGGTTGAAAAGGTAAACATTGTTATAACCCCTAAAGGTGTGAAGAAAGCTTTTGTTAAGCTTCATCCAGATTATAAGGCGGTTGACGTAGCCATAAAGCTTGGAGTACTCTAATGGTGAAAAATAATGGGAAAAAGAATTCGTGTACAAAGAAGAGGTCGTGGAGCACCAACATGGAGAGCTTCAACCCACAAAAGAGTAGCCCCCGCTGAATACCCCCCAATCTCAAAAAGGGAAATTGAAGAATTCATCAAAGCAAAAGTCGTAAAACTTGTCCATGACCCTGGACGAGGAACACCTTTAGCGCAGATAAAAACCGAAACAGGTGAAAGCTTCTACACAGTTGCAGTTGAAGGACTCTATGAAGGACAAGAAATAGCATTGGGAAGCAAAGCCCCCGTCAATATAGGAAACATAATTCCAGTAGGCAATATTCCAGAAGGAACAATAATATGCAATATTGAACTTTCACCTGGAGACGGTGGCAAGCTTGCTCGTTCTTCAGGAGCATACGCAACAATAGTTGGACATACAGCTGAAGGAACAATAATTAAACTTCCATCCGGAAAAACCCAGTATGTTAGCGATTTATGCCGAGCTACGATAGGAGTAATTTCAGCTGCTGGACGTGTGGATAAACCGTTTTTGAAGGCTGGTGCAAAATATCATTGGATGAAGGCTAAGGGACACAAATATCCGAGAACCCGTGGCAGAGCTATGATTGCGGCAGTTCACCCATATGGAAGCAGTAAGAGAAGTGCACGAAAAGTGACTACGGTTGCGAGGGGAGCGCCGCCAGGACAGAAGGTTGGTCTTATAGCTGCTAGAAGTGCTGGAAGAAAGAAAAAGAGGAGAAAATAGTTCAACGGGAAACGTTTAATAATGCTTAAAGTTTCTTTCTAGTTGGGAAGAAAATGCCCAAGGAGTTTAGGTATAGAGGATACACAATCGAACAGCTCCAAACGATGAGCATGGACGAGTTTATTAGCATACTTCCTTCACGTCAACGTAGAAGCCTTCTAAGAGGTTTATCTCCAGAACAACGAACACTTCTAACTAAAATTAGACAAGCAAAAGTTGCGATGGCTCAAGGAAAACGCATGATTATAAAAACTCACTGCAGAGACATGATTATACTCCCAGAAATGGTTGGTATGACTATTCATGTGCATAACGGCAAAGAGTTCGTTCCAGTTGAAATAACGCCTGAAATGATAGGTCATTATTTAGGTGAATTCGCAATAACAAACAAGCCAGTTAAACATGGCACGCCAGGAATAGGTGCTTCACGCTCATCAATGTATGTACCGCTAAAGTAAATTTGAAAAGTGGCATTTAAGCTCTGTAAGGTGGCTCTTTCGGCTTTTTAGTTGGAGCCACTGGAATTTGGGGAAGAGGAATAGGTGGGGGAATACCCACAGTTCTTGAAATTATCACAGATTCTATAAAGACAACATTTGAAATTGCTTGAATTAGCTGCGGAGGCGGAGGTTTCTTTTCTTTATAAGCAGTATGTATTTTTTCAAGCTCATTTTTCTCACCAGTAACCACTGCTCGTCCTTTAATGTTAATTTGAGCCACAGCAGGCATGTAACTTATATTAAAAATGAACGGAACTTCCAAAGTTTGGTTACCTTTCTTTTCTATTCCCACAACGTTTAGGTTTGTTGTAATCTTAACTTGCGGTATTGGCTTGCTTATCTCCCAAAACCGTTCTGCTGAAATATTATTAACAAACACTCTGATGTTCACTTTAACGTTTACCATGTTGATGCATCCAAAACCTATTAGTATTTGAGAAATTTAAACTCATTGATTGCTTTTCTTCGGCTTATACCTTGTGAATCCACAATGCCCACATGTGTATCTGTCTCCATGATCCGCCATAAAATAGCCTGGTCCGCAACGTTCACAAAACGGTTTAGTCCTTACAAGCTTTCCTTCTTCTATTTTATAGTAGGTGTAAACTCCTTTTTCTTTCTTTTTCTTTCTTTTTTCTTCGCTCATTCACCACCACTCTCTTCTTCTGTTTTCTCAGTTTCCTTCGGAGGTTGATTCCTTAAAATAATATATTCGGGTTCAATAAGCTTCGCTTGTTCGACTGTGTCATAAACGTTTGCTGTTCCAACACCAATCATAGTTCCAGTCTTAGTTACAACCTTTTTAACGTAAACCAAGTTTTCATCAACTTTTAATTTTTCAGCCAAAAGCTTTCTGACTTCGTATCTTTTAGGTGTGCCGCTGTGCGTATGATTTACTTCAAACTTTATTTCTTTCCTTTTGAGCAAAGGATTATAGTTTTCTGAAATTATTTTGAGTTCCATAACCGTTTCCTCAATTAATGTTCAAATGATAACTTGCTTTTACTTTAGCTTTTCGAAGGGACATCTTCCATATCCTCAATAATTGAACGTATTTCCTTCCTTTTTTGGTCTGTAACCCTAATAATTACTGCTCCCTCGTCTGGTTGACCATACATTACAAAGGAATTTTCTGGAGCAAACAAAACGGCTAAAAGAGTTAACAAGTCTTCCTCACCGTCAACCACAACTTTCGCTTGATTATCTAAGTTAACAGCAAGCCTTACAGTCGCAAAAGCTTCATCGGTCAAGGTTCCAGGCGGATTTTTAATATGAAAGGTTTCTTTTGCTTCAAAACCTAACTTAATAATAGGTTTACGTTTAATGCGGCTATCAACGATGAATACGTCTGGAATCAAACCCGCATCCCACAAACATTTAGTTATTGCATCTCCAACGGTTATTATCTTAGTTGGCTTTTCTTTAGAAACCATTTCCTTAATTTTAGGAACTGTTTCCTCGATTTTTCCTCGAATTAGAGTCCCTAGAGGCTTTTTAAGTTTTTGTCTTAAGTTTTCTGGAAGTTTCTTGATGGTTTGTCACCTTACTCTTAATGCGTATTTTCCCTTCTCCTTAATTCCCATCATTTTAGCTATTTCAGAACCTTCTGGGTCAAATATGATTACTATTCCTGAAAAGTCGTCGCTCATTGAGTGTTCTTTGCATCTTGGGCATATTGAGCCTTTGGCAATGAGATGGCATTTTCTGCACGCTTTTTCACTCATTGAGCTTTCTTTTCCTCCTCTTCTTCTTTTTCTGCTATAATTCCTTTAATCCGTTCAATTTCCTCCTTTATCCATTCAATTTTTCCTAGGAATGGTTGCCTCGCCGTAACTCCGACTTTTCCTGAAACTGCTCCTCTGCTTAGGGAGACCGCGGTAACTCTAACACGTACTTGGTCTCCAGTCATAAGCTTCTTTTTCGTCTCTTTTCCCATTAAAACTCCTTGTCTTTCATCATAGGTGATAAAATCATCGAGGAGCTGGGAAACGTGGAGCAAAGCGTCTATTGGCCCTATTCTCACGAAGGCTCCGAAATCAGCGATTTCTACAACTTCTCCTTCTACAACTTCGTGGATTTGCGGATAGAAAGTTAATAAAGTAAATTTTACCTTGTGATAGGTTGCTCCGTCGCCTGGAATTATTTTGCCGATCGGGTTTACGTCAATATCTACTACAGCTATAACGTAGCCTAGTTCTTCATCTATCATTCCTTCGTACTTCAACTTAAGTTGTTCGTATCCAACTTTTTTAATTGGTTCTCCGAAGTGTTCTGGCGGAATGCGAATTGTGTCTTCGAGGGTTACAAGCTTAAACACGTTTAGACTGTTCCCTCCAACTCTAAATGAGTTTTTTCTCGGAGATAAATGACTGCAACTCCCTTATTCCTTAACTTCCTTTTAAGTGTTCGGTCATTTGTAGCGACTATTCCGCCTAAATCTAGGGCGGCTCTAACAATAACATCATCATAAGATTCGTTCATCGAAGGTTTAGCTTCGATAACCCTGCATTTTTTTGCCAGCTCTAAACCAAGGAGAGCTTGCTTTCGAACTTTGGGCGAACCCTTTTTAGCTAACTTCTCAAGTTCCTCAAGCGTTGCAGACAAAATTACAGGTTCGAACCTTTGCTTGAGGAGATTACCAACCTCTTCGAAAACATCGATTCTAAATTGGGAAGGAACAAACAGAAAATTGGCGTCAAAAATTACTTTTACGACCAAAAAAATTCCCTTTCAAACTATTTTATTATTCCATACCCAATCAATCGCCATCTACCAGCAATCTTACGGCTTACCGCAACCCTCGAACCAACTTCGGCGCAAACAGGTCTAGCAAGCTTCAAAGTTGCATTCTCACCTTTAATCGCCACTACATTTCCAACAGTAATTGCTGTTCCTACATCAAGAAGCAAAGTTTCGTTCATTTTAACCTTCTCAACAGCCACAAGCTCCTTGGTTCCAACAGCCCTTTCAAAACAATGCACTTCGATGGTAAGTTCGCTCAAGCTCGGAGGCAAAGTCTCAGGTTTTCCAACAAGGTTTCCAATAAGCCCATCCGCCTTAGTCAACGATGGGTCCAATAAAGTTCCAACTCCAACTAAACCACCACACTTTGCCTCCTCAACGTTTCTGCCACCAGCATGCAAACTCGTTATTTCTGTAAATAAAGTCTCGTAAAACGGTTTTCCATGTTTTTCCATGCGTATTCCAGGCTTTATCTCTATTTCATCGCCGACCCTAAACTTTCCCTGAAGAATGGTTCCTCCTATCACTCCCCCAGCAATTTTTTCAATAGGCGTGCCGGGTTTATTAATGTCAAAAGAACGGACAACATGCATCCTCGGCGGCTTTGTCGGGTCTCGGGGTGGAGTTGGAATGTGAGTTTCTATAGCCTCCAGGACAGCATCTACATTTACGCCATGTTGCGCCGAAATCGGGATTATGGGGGAATTTTCTGCAACCGTTCCCTTAACGAAATTTTTTATTTCTTCATAACTTTTTATGGCTCTTTCCCGGCTTACAATATCAATTTTGTTTTGAACTATTACGATTTTATTCACTCCAATTATTTCAATTGCTGCAAGGTGCTCCCTTGTTTGGGGTTGTGGACATGGCTCATCTGCAGCTATAACCAATATTGCTCCGTCCATTACGGCTGCTCCAGAAAGCATGGTAGCCATTAATGCTTCGTGACCTGGTGCATCTACAAAGCTTATGGCTCTTAGGAATTCGGTTTCGGAGCCACAATTTGGGCATTTTGGCTCCGTGGTGTAGCATTGTGGTGGTGGACATTTCGGGCATTTGTATACTGGTGCGTCGGCGTATCCAAGTTTTATGGTGATTCCTCTTTTTAGCTCTTCGCTGTGTCTTGCAGCCCAAATTCCGGTTATTGCTTGGACTAACGTGGTTTTTCCATGGTCTACATGTCCTATTGTTCCAATGTTGCATTCGGGTTGTTGTGGTAAGGGTTTCATTCTGGTTTTTCACCTGCTTCCTCTTTTGATTCTTCAGTCTTTTCAGCTTCTTCTTTAGCTTTTTCTTCTACTGGTTTTTCCTTCTCCTTTTCCTTTTTCTTTGGTTTTTCTACGATTTTCATGTTAATTTGAACTATTTCTTCGGTTATTATGTTTCCTCTCAGGGTTTTTCTCCTCCTTTCTCCCTTCTTTTTTGGTTTAAATCCTGGTTTGCTGCTTACAATTACTTTTGCACGTACCCCTCCGTGTATGTCTGGTCTCATTGGAAAGCCGTCTTTGTCGGTTCCTCCGGTTATTTGGATTTTGTATCCTCCCATGCCTAGGACGGCTCCGTCTATTACTTCGCCTATTTTTCTTCCGATTAATGGTACTGCTTTTGCTCCTTCAAGCTCTATTTTCTGAGCCTTTCCAGTTTCTGGGTCTGAAAGTACGATTTGGAATTTAGCCATTTAACTTGAAAGCTCCTTTAGTTTTATTGTGCTATTGTGAATGAATAATAAGCTTTTAAGGGTTATGCGACCATTTTAATATTGAGTTTACATAATTTAAATGGAACATTTTATGTATGTTAAATAATCTTAACAATTGCGTGATGACTGATGAAACGTATGGGACGCGAAATTAAGCTTAGATTGCCTAGACTCATCATGAACGTAGTTATGGCGTTGATATTTTTTATAATAAGCATATTTGTTCCCCCTCCCCTTTCTAGCATTGAAGTTCCAGGTTTAAATATTGGTGCAAACCAGCTTGTTTGGATAGTTTCCATATTTATTATGGCTATTTTCTTGGTTAGAGCTTTATCTGATGCTTTAATTCTAGGAGATGCTTTTACAGATGTTGTCATTAGAAGGCTAGGGATTAAGGAGGAGCGTTCTCCTAAAAGGGCACTAAGAGATTTCATCTACATAATTATTATAATTTTAGTTGCGACAGCTTTAGCTCCATTTTTGGCAAGCATTAAAGATGTTGGAGGCTGGCTTTCAACAGCAAATACGTACATAGCTCTTGCTTTAATCATAATTTTGATATATGATATCGGAAGGATTTTTTACCACATAGTTGAAGAAAAAGCAGAGTTGCTAGCTGAAAAACTCGTTAGGCCAGAGAAAACAAAAGCGAGGAAAGCGGATGGATAATGTCACAATTGTCTTCCTACTTGTTTATCTACTCACTTTGCTTCTTTCGGCAACAGAGACTGTGCCATTATCTGTAGCCGCGTTATTAGGTGCTCTTTTAACAGCATGGTTCGGTCTTCAATATCACGTCTTCACCTATGATGACGCATTGAGGTTTATAGATATTCGGCTTTTAGGCCTCGTAATTGGAACAATGGTAGTTGTGGAAGTCGCTAGAAAAAGCGGATTATTCCGGTTTGGCGCCTTATATGCTATCAAACTTGCTGGAGGAAACCCAAAAAGACTCTTTGTTGCAATATGCTTAGCTTCAGCTTCTATTTCAATGTTTCTAAGCGACTCAACAGCCATGCTGCTTATGGCTGCAGCAGTTGCAACTATAGCCAAACTTCTCAACTATGACCCAGTGCCTTACCTTCTGTCCGCAACTATCATGATAAACCTGGGTGGAACAAGCACATTAATAGGATCAGTGAGCAACATGATAATTGGAATCGAGGCTGGGATGAATTTTACAGAGTTTATAAGTTATCTAGCCTTATGCGAAGTCATGCTTTGGGTCTTAACAATTTATGTACTTTATAAATTGTTTCAGAAAAGGCTTGGCGAGAAAAAAGAGTTACCGGAATATAATCCTTGGGAAACCATTGAAGATAAAAACCTTTTCTGGAAATCAGTTCTGATACTGGTTCTCCTGATACTGCTTTTTCTAGCTTTAGAAAACTTAGGAGTTGGACCCGAAGCAGTTGCGTTAGGATGTGCAATTATTGCTTTAGTAATGAGTGGTTTTGATCCAGCTGAGATTTTTAGGGAAATTGATTGGGAAACTGTTTTTTTCATTGCTGGTTTTCTTTTTGTTGTTGGAGGATTGGAGAAAACCGAATTTTTGTCCATGATTTCAACGGGGCTTGTTAATTTTGCTGGAAATAATGTTTGGTTAGTTACCGTATTGACGTTGTGGATCAGCGGTTTGATGAGTATGATTGTGAGTAATATTGCTGTTGCGCTTACTTTTGTTCCCATAATTGGAGGGGCATCCGCCTTGAACACGCCAGCAGTTTGGTCTGCTCTTGTTTTGGGTACAAACCTTGGAGGGGCAACAACTCCTTTAAGCGGTGCAGTTTGTATTATGGCTGTGGGAGCGTTAAAACGTGAAGGAATAAGTGTAAGTTTCGCTGAGTTCACTAAGGTTGGACTTATAACTTCTGCAATTCAACTTTTATTTTCAACAATTTATCTTATTGCTAGGTTTGGCTTGGTGGTTTGATGAAGAAAATAAAAGAGTGGGTTGGTGGTAGGAAGAAGAAACGTGAAGAGGAATATGAGGAAACCAAAAAGAAGTTTGAAGAAGCCATAGGAAAGCCCTCCATACATTTTACCGTTGAAATGCCAAAAGGCTTCGAAGACATGCGAACAGAATTTCTGCAGTTAGAAAAGGATGAAAAATTCCAAAAAAGAGTTGAAAACCTTGTGAAAAGAGAGTTAAGGAAAGAAAGAGAGAAAAAGAAGGAAAAATAAAACGGTTAATCTAAAGGGTTAAAAATGTTAGTCTTAGTCACTTCAGACTTCCATGGCTACGAAAAAGCCTTCAAGGCTACAGCCGAAATAGCCAAGGAAGAAAAGTCAGATTTATTGATAATCTGTGGGGACATAACAAATTTCGGAACCATAAAACAAGCTGAAAAATATCTTTCCCAACTTGTAGCCTTAAAAAAGCCAGTCTTATTTGTTCCTGGAAACTGCGACTTACCATCCCTTTTAACTGGAGAAATCAATGGAGCAGTTAATCTTCATCAGAAATGTGTCCTAATGAACGATTACTCTTTTATTGGTATTGGTGGAGCTCCAATTAGTCCTCTAAACACTCCGCTTGAATTTCCCGAAGAGCAAATGATGAAATGGCTTGAAATGACAGCTGAAAAATGTTCAAGCAATAAGCTCATTCTCGTTTCTCACTCCCCACCATATGATACTAAACTAGACCTAGCCTTTATTGGCGAGCATGTTGGAAGCTATAGTGTTAGAAGATTCATTGAAGAGAGAAAACCTATAGCGGTTTTTTGCGGGCATGTTCATGAAGCTCGTGGTATTGACAAAATAGGAAGTTCTATTTTGGTAAATCCTGGTCCAGCTAGGCATGGCTTTTATGCAATTGTCGACTTAGATGAGGATGTTAAGGTTGTGTTAAAAAATTTTAAAGGTAAAGGTTAAATTGTGGACTAGCTATCCTTAGTGAGCACTGAAGTGATGGAAATGCCGTTCCAAAAAGGCGATTTCATCTTCATCGACTATGTGGGAAGAGTTAAAGAAACGAATGAGTTGTTTGACACAACAATAGAGGAAGTGGCTAAACAAGAGAAACTATACAAAGAAGGCGACATTTACGAACCGAAACTTGTGGTTTTAGGAGAAGGTTGGGTTTTAAAAGCCTTAGAGGAAGAACTATACAATTTCGAGCTTGGAAAAACCAAAAAGGTTGAAATTCCACCAGAAAAAGCATTTGGACCAAGAGACCCTGAAAAAGTGAAACTTGTTTCGTTAAGAAGGTTGACCTCGAAAGGTATAACCCCACAAATAGGTCAACGCATCGAGTTTGAAGGGAAAATGGCAACGGTAAGAACGGTTGGTGCTGGAAGGGTTCAGCTTGATTTTAACCCGCCTCTGGCTGGAAAAACGCTTGTTTACGAAGTAACTGTTAAAAAGAAGCTTGAAACGGTCAAGGAAAAAATTGAGGCATTAATCCATAGAAGAATACCAGTTGTGGAAATTGAAAAGTTCAAAGTGAAGATAGGGAAAGAAAATGTTACTATTGAAATGCCCGAAGAAGCTTTCTACATTGAAGGTATTCAACTAGCCAAACGTGGAATAGCCCTAGACATACAAAAATTTTTCCCGGAGAAACTTGCTGTGAAGTTCATTGAAACATTTAGGCGTCAATAATTCTCCTAAGCAAAACCTTAACTAAATCATAGCCTAATGGGCATTCAATTTTATTTTCAACTTTCACTATTTGGCATTTATCACCATCAAAAAGCCCTACAGGCTCGCATAATGATTTAAACTTACAAAATTGGTTTTCGCAATTTTGGGCGTGAAAGGTTATTGTAGCGCCTTCTAAGGCTGATTTTTGAGGAACGGTTGAAGCAATGTTGCTTTCAACAACTTCAACGACACGAACTCCTTCGTCATGGAGCAAGCATGGAAATTTCTTATTCCGTAAACCAACGATTTCGTAAACTCTACCACGCTCAAGATTTTCTATACAAACTCTATAAAGTTGGCAGTCTTTGCATTTTTCACTGGATGGTTCATGTATAAACTTAAGTCCTTTCTTAGCTTGCCTAACTCCTATAAGCGTAATTATTGGCTTAGGTTTTCTAACTGCCATTTCCTCACTAAAAGAACATTTTATCATCAATAATTATTTTAGATTTATATTACTCCAGTAAACTTTGCAACTCGCTTGGCATATTCATAATTCATGTTTTTCTCATTAAAAATTGTGTATCTTTCTGGTCTAATGCTGGGAGCTTTAACTAACGCTTCAATGATATATTCTGGAGCAATATCAAGTTCTTCGGCAGTCGTGGGAGCTTTAACTAACGCTAAAGTTCTTTTAACACTTTTCCAGTTTATATTATGTAAGTAGCCAGCTAAGATTGTTCCCACTCCGCATTGTTCTCCATGCATTGCTGGTTTCGGCGCAATAATATCTAACGCATGGCTAAAGAGATGTTCAGCACCACTGCATGGTCTACTGCTACCCGCAATGCTCATTGAAACTCCGCAACTTATTAAAGCCTCCAATAAAACCCGAAGTCCTTCCACATTTCCCGGCTCCAACAAACTTGCGTTTTTTATAATTAACCTTGCACTCATTAACGCTAAACTCGCAGCATATTCACCATAATATTCGTTTTTAACTATATGCGCAAGTTTCCAATCTTTAACTGCAGTTAGTTTAGCTATCACATCTCCGCATCCGCTTGCGGTGAAGCGATAGTCAGCTCCTATTATTACGTCTGTGTCAGCTATAATTGCCATGGGAGCTTGTGCCATGATGGAGTATGGCTTGTTTAAGCCTTTTATTGAAGCTACGGGGCTTGCAATTCCGTCATGGGATGCTGTTGTTGGAACGCTTATGAATGGGATTTTGCATTTAGCAGAACTAAGTTTAGCTACGTCTATTTTTGTTCCTCCTCCAACACCAAGCACCACTTGTGGTTTTGGTTTTGTTTCTGAAATTGCCTTTTCAACATTTTTAACTTCATCAATTGTCGGAGAATTCACAAACATCTCGTTAACTTCTAAACCCGAATCTTCTAGGATATCCCTTATTTTCTTTCCAGCCACCTCAAAGGTTTTATGTCCACTTACTATGAAAGCAGATTTTGAAAAACCAAGTCTCTTGCAGACTTCTCCAACTAAATCTAATGTGCCTTCTCCAACTATTACCTCACGGGGCAGCTCCATTCGATGAAGTCTTAACGTCAACCTTCCATCACGCGTATAACATCCTAGATGTTAAGTTCGAAACGTTTTTAAATGCGTCGGTTAACATTACAATGTCGCTTCCTAGAGAGATTTTGAATGTTTTATCCAAAATTTTCGGAGCGAAAAAAGATGCGAGAACAACTAAAGAGATGGATACTAAAGGGGACAACAACGATAGGGGTGGTATGCAAAGACGGAGTAATACTATCCTCAGACACTAGAGTAACCATGGGAACGTTTGTAGCCCATAAAAAGGGGAAGAAAATCCATAAAATCGACGAACACATCGGAATGACGATAGCTGGAACCGTAGCCGACGCTCAATGGACAGTTGACGTACTTAAAGCTAATGCACAAATCTATAGATTAACGTACAAAAGACCAATGCCCATAAGTTCCGCAGCAAGGCTAATTTCAAATGTGCTTTTTGCAGCAAGATATGCCCCGTTACTTACACAAGTGCTTGTCGGAGGAGTTGACGAAACAGGACCACACGTATATTCAATCGACCCGTTTGGAAGTCTAACTGAAGAAAAATGCGTGGCAACTGGTTCTGGCTCTCCGATAGCCTACGGTGTATTGGAAGATAAGTATAAAGAAGGCGTAACAGTTGAAGAACTTCTTCCAATTGTGGTTAGGGCTGTTGATTCCGCTATGAAGCGTGATTCAGCAAGCGGAGACAGCTTCGACGTAGTTGTCATAACAAGGGAAGGTTTTAAAGAATTATCTGAAGATGAAAAGAAAAAATTTCTAGAGGTTTCTTAGGAGCGAAAAATGGTGTCTGCTCAACCAAAGTCAAAGCTTGAAATTAGCCATTACATACTTGAACACGTTCCAAAAGAAGCTGAAGTAACAAGAGTTGAATATGAAGGACCAGCGATAGCTCTCTATGCCAAAAGACCAGAAATACTCATTGAACAAAGCACTATAATAACAGACATTGTGAGCATAATACGCAAAAGAATAGTTGTACGCTCCGACCCTTCAGTTCGTTTGTCGGAAAGATCCACCCAAAAAGTCATCAACGAAATAGTTCCGGAAGAAGCTGAAGTAACAAGCATAAATTTTGACCCTAGCTTAGGCGAAGTAATTATTGAAGCTAAGAAACCCGGCTTAGTGATAGGTAAGAATGGAACATTACTGCAAGAAATAATTAAAAAGACTCGTTGGAGACCAAGGATACTAAGAACTCCGCCTCTTCCTTCAAAAATAATTGCTCATATGAGACATTACTTGCATAGCGAAAGTAAGGAACGAGAACGTATATTGAGAACGATAGGTGAAAGAATATTTCGTCCAATTATCTACGATGTTGGTGATGTGAGAATCACTGCCCTCGGAGGCTTCCAAGAGGTTGGTAGGTCGGCCATATTGGTTCAAACAAGAGAAAGCAACGTTTTGCTTGACTGCGGAATAAATCCTGGCGCATCTGACCCATTAAATGCGTTGCCTCGTTTAGATACTTCTCAATTTGATATAGAATCCCTCGATGCTGTTGTAATTAGCCATGCCCACTTGGATCACTGCGGACTACTTCCTCTGCTTTTCAAATATGGCTATGACGGTCCAGTTTATTGTTCAGCTCCAACTTCAAGTCTCATGACATTGCTACAACTAGACTATTTGGATGTTCTCAGCAAACAAGGAGTAATGCCTCTCTACGACCAAAAAGATGTTAGAGAATGTGTTATTCATACAATACCATTAAGGTATGGTGTTGTAACCGATATTTCTCCAGACATAAGGCTTACACTTCATAATGCTGGTCATATACTTGGTTCTTCGATAATTCATTTGCATATAGGTGAAGGCTTACATAACATAGTTTATACCGGAGATTTCAAATATGCAAAAACCATGCTTCTTGAGGCTGCTGCAACTGAATTTCCAAGGGTTGAAACCATAATTACGGAATCGACTTATGGCGCTCCTCAAGATGTTATGCCTTCAAGGGTTGAAGCGGAAGAAAAACTTGCGGCTATTATAAATGCAACTTTGGACAGAAAAGGAAAAGTCTTAATTCCTGTTCCCGCCGTGGGAAGGGCGCAAGAAATAATGCTCGTAATTGATGGTTATATGCGGAGAGGTTTGATAAAAGAGGCACCAATCTTTATTGAAGGCATGATTTCTGAGGCAACAGCGATTCATACCGCTTATCCAGAATACTTGTCAAGAGAAGTTAGAAAAAGCATTTTACATGAAGGAGTCAACCCCTTTCAATCCGAGTATTTCACGATAGTTGAGCATCCAAGTGCAAGAGAAGAGATAATCGAAGGAAAAGAATGTATAATCATGGCGACTTCAGGTATGCTTGAAGGCGGCCCAGTTATTGAATACTTTAAGAGGCTAAGTAGCGACAAAAAGAATACAATAATTTTTGTAAGCTACCAGATTGAGGGTACATTAGGTAGAAGAGTGCAGAAAGGCGTATCTGAAGTTCCAATGTTAAACAGTGAAGGAAAAATAGAAATAGTTAAAGTTAAGCTTCAAGTGGAATCCATCGAAGGTTTTTCTGGGCATTCAGACAGAAGGCAAATCATAAACTACATTCGAAAAGTGGCTCCAAAATTAGAGCGAGTGATTGTTTGTCATGGAGAAAAAGCTAAGTGCTACAGCATAGCAGAATACCTTCATAATAAATTCAAAATAGATGCTGTTGCGCCTAAGGTTCTTGAAACCATTAGATTGAAGTAGTGTGAAGCTATCCGCCAACAGGACTCCTTTGAGGTTCACGCCAAATCTTTATTCCACTTGGACACACCACAACCCTTTCTTCTCCAAGTCGAGCTATGTCTCCTCCAACTTCCTCTGTAAGCTCACAAAGTTCATTCACCGCTTTCTTAACATCTTCAATGCTCTTTCTTGCAAGCGGACTAACCTTAACAATCATAATGTTCCCCGACTTAACTTCACGTTTTACAACTTCAACGTCTGCAAGACTGCGCAGGGGAAGAGCTTTCAAATAAACCACATTATGTGTAGCCCGTAAATCTTCAGAAGTTTTTTCTTCAACCAACTTACTCTCCTTTTCACGGCGAAATATCCTGCCAAAAGCTTTACCTAAACTTGCCAACTTACCCACATCCAAATATTTCCAACTTTACACATCTAAACATTTCTACTGCAACCCTAACTTCAAACCAAAATTTAGTTCAAATACAAATCATTTATAATGCTTGTGAATCTAGACTACACTTGACTGCTACAAAACATGGAAACTTATAAGACATGCAAACAATTATGTTAAGTTAGGAGCCAAAAATTTGGATAAAATATTAGAAGGGATTCCGGTTTTAGGCTGGGGAAGAGGAATAGAATGCACATTCTTTGGGTCGCTTGATGCTGCACTTCGCTTTCTAAAGGAACCAGTAAACTACACCTATCTGATGGGAGTTTCAGCCGCAGCCTTCCGACTTCGTTTCCACTATCCAGAATGGTGCGCAAGTTCACCTGACGCTGCACTTGATGGGACATTTTCAGAAGCCGCAATGAACGCCATAGGTTACAAAGGCGATTTTATAGTTCGAATAATTGAAGGAAAGAGGGCGGCAGAGAAGATGTTTCAGATAATAAAAGAAGAAATTGACGAAGGAAGACCTCTACTTGCAATAGGAATAACAAGAATACCCGACTGGGGAATAATTGCTGGATATGGTGAAGATGGCAAAATTATCTGTCGAACCTACTATGACAAAGGCGAAAATTACAGCATAGCAGAAGCTTTTCCTTGGATATTGTTTAGAATTAGGAAAGAAAAGAGAAAAAAGCCTAGTCAGAAAGAGGCGTTTTTAAATTCAATAAAATTGGCGGTTGAGTTGGCGCACGTAAAAAGAGTAGACCATTACTTTAACGGTTTAGCTGCTTATGACGTTTGGATTGCAGATTTGAAAAATGAGGAAAAATTTGAAAAGATGAATAAAAGCGAGTTTTTTGTGCATTGGCATATAAATGGATGGATATATAACAGCCTTTACGATGCTAGAGATGCCGCTGTTAAATACCTTAAAAATTCAGTGAAAATTTTGGAAGGAAATAAAAGCGAAAAAATAAGAGAAGCAGCCAAAAAATTTGAGAAAGTCAGAGAAACACTCTTTAACAACTGGGTTTTCTTTACGATGCCGCACTGGGTTAAAGGTGAAAACACTTGGACTCCCAAACAAATTATTAACACCAATACTTGGACGCCGGAAATGAGAGAGAAAGGTGCAAAAGCGCTTGAAAAGGTGAAAACACTTGAAACAGAAGCATTTGAAGCCCTAGAAAAAATAATAACTTAAAAATTATTTAATGCTTTAATCAAATTTTCAAAGAATGAAGATGGATATCCAAATCTTAGACATAACAGGTAATCGGAGATACGAGAAACTTCTTTACAAGTGTTTATCTCCAATTCCGTTTAGAAAGTATAGGAAAAGACGTGAATATCTAGAAAGTGCTATTCCA
>JAOZNA010000082.1 GCA_029934005.1 Candidatus Bathyarchaeota archaeon | reverse complement strand
CGCTAAATACTCAGATAACACACTACACTATTAAGATTTCACGTTTACACTAAAACTACATTAAAATTTAAGCCTAAACCCAAACGCAACTTAAATAGCATTTACCTGCGCACCCGCTATATAATTGCTATGACCGCAATTATAAAAGCTCTTTCAAGTTATAATCTGCTTTTCAAACAATTTGATATACTCGTCGCATTTATGTAAAAGCTCTTGATGAGCACCACTGGATACAATTGTGCCGTCTTTCATTACCCATACCTTATCTGATGACTTTATAGTTGATAACCTATGAGAAATTATTATAAGTGTTAAGTGTTTCATATTAAGAAGGTGCCTAAAAATTTTTTCCTCGGTTTTTGAATCAAGGCCTGAGGTTGCCTCATCCAATATCAAAACTTTTGGTTGTCTTATTATTGCCCTAGCTAAGGCAATTCTCTGCTTCTGACCTAGTGAAAGTTCGCCTCTTCCCTCGCCCACTTGCATATGGAGGTCTAAATCGTCAAGCTGACAGATTCGCAAAGCCTTTTTGATGTCTACTGCAGGAAACTTATCCCAGAGTGTTATGTTGTCTTGTATGGTTCCTATGAAAATGTGAGGGTTTGAGTGAACGTAGAAAAGAGTTTTCCCGAGCAATATGTCTGGTCTCTGGCCTTCAATCCATATTTGCCCACGAGTTGGACTGTAAATTCCGGCTATTAACATGGCCAGCGTTGATTTTCCGCACCCAGTGGTTCCTATAATGGAAAGTGTTGTACCTGGTTTAATAAAGCCAGTAATTCCCTTTATTACATAAGCTTCCCTGTTTTTATACCTAAAGTAAACGTTCTGCAGCACGATACCGCTTAGTTCATTCAATTACTTTCCCTCAATTACTTTATAGACTCTCTCAATCAGCGGTATGGCTCTTTGGAATTGCGACCAAAGAAACGCGAACCTTGATATTGGTCTATACATGTAACTTAAGTATGTGTATGATGCGATCGCTGTACCGATGGTTATTATTCCCTTGTTGACAAGAATAGCTGCGTATCCCAGGACGATCAGTGAGAGAAATATTACGAAATGCTCACGTATTCCATAATTGGCTGATTGATAGAGTGCTAACTTTTTTGTAGATGATACCCATGATTTAAGTTGTGCTGAAAGCCTGTTTACGAAATTTTGAATAGAGGAGGAAAATACCTTAAGATCAAGCACTCCGTCCAATCCATCCTTCAAAAGCTCAACGCTTTTAGTATACTCCTCCCTTTCCTTTTGCGAGGCTTTTCTTAACCTCTTAACAAATAAATTCATGGATAATGCATGAATTGGAACAGTAATTAGAGATAAAACTGCAATATAAGGGCTTAGAATAAATAATATGATAATACTACTAATGAGAAAACCACCTTCAAGTATAATGGCTGGGAGAAGCGACATGCTAAGCCTTCCAACAGGTTCCGTATCGGATGTAGCTATTGAAATGACTTCGCCTTTGCTGTGAGCGTCATAATACTCCATAGGAAAACTTAAGCTTTGCAAAAATAACTGGCTTTTGAGCCAAGCAGAGGCCCTCGTTTCAGCTACGTTACTAATGAACCCACCAATGGCTTCAAATAGCGTAGATAAAACATAGAGGAGAAGAACAATAAGTATTGTAAAAGTTATTCCTTCTAAGGGTTGTGTGAATAGCTCATCAAATAGTTGTTTGATGTAAAATGGAAGAAAGACGGAGGTTAATACCGATGCAAGTGAACACATTATCAATAATACTTGATACTTTTTATGGGCGGCTCCGATGGAAATTAGCCTTTTTAATGCCAAAAGTACATCGCTTTTACTCAAGTCTCCCTCCCCAAACATCAACAATCTTCTCAACATCTGATGTTATAAAGCGGTATATTACGTATTCAAAAAATTTGCTGTATGCCTCCTCCTCACGTAAGGAGTAATAAGTACCATCATAGGTCAAATGTGCCGCACAAAAATCACTGAGATTTTTGAACCAGTAATCCTTTAATAAGTTAATGGAAAAATTGCGCAAAACCTTTTTTTTACGTTTGTGAAAGTTATTTACGAAATCAGATTTTTTCACATTACCTAAGTAGAATTTTTTCCCCGTTAATTGACAACATGGATAAACATCACCATTTGAAAATACTGTAATTCTTGATGCAGCATCTCTGCATATTAGCTGTCTCTGGGTTTTTGTAGGAGAGAGTAGATATCTAACAACATTATAAATTGAGAATTCCTTTATAGGAATACCTTTACTAACCTTGTCAAATACGTAATCGCAAACCGAAATCATTAGTTCTATTAACTCCTTTCCAGATGGTGTCTCTATCAATGAAGAAGGAGATAACTCCGCAGGGGTGACATAACCAGCTATGAAGACTTTTGAGAATCTTGTTATATAATCTAAGATTTCATCAATTGATGCCTTTCCCTTATGTTTCTTGCTATAAGTTAGCTCAATAGCTAGTTTTACACCTCGCTTATTTAATTTTTCTATGCCTCTAATAACATGATTATGAGAACCTTGTCCACCCTTAAACCGTCTACATTCATTATGAACTTTAGGAGGCCCGTCTAAACTGACAGTTACCTCAAAATCATGATGCTTTAAGAAGTCTGCTACTTCATCCGTTATAAGTGTGCCGTTGGTAACAAGCCCGTAGCTAAATTCATATCCTCTGCTTTCAGCATATGTAATTAACTTCTTGATTAGTTTAAAATTTAATAGCGGTTCTCCGCCATAGAATTGAATGTTAGGTATGTTAAGTTTATTGGCGACATCCAAACTTATCTTGCCTATTTCACTATCCATAAAACTTGGCATACCATAAGTTCCTTCCCCAGCATAACAATAACTACATTGCATGTTACAATATTGCGAAATCATCAATACCATTAAGCGATAGCGCTCGGGAAGCCCTTCATGTTTAACTTTTCCTCTATTCTTTGATATTACTTCTTTAAAAGTGTTTATGAACTCCTTGTAATTCTCGATATCTTTTTGTTGAAAGGAACCATCTAATAAAGCTTTAACAATTTCCGCTTCTTTTTGTTCAAGATTTATAATAGTTCCACTTATTGAATCAAAACAAACCCATTGCTTGTAAGGTTTGAATAAATGTAAAGAGTTCGAGTTAAAAATAGAGGAGAAGGGCAAAGTTATCCTCTCCACAATCATTTTACTGAATCACAGCAACAGATAAAGCCGCCTCCGCCACTAGAGGGTGTAAGTTCAGGCAATTTTGCCTTGGCATTAACTACTTTCACATTGTTCACCCCCTATTGTTTTTTCACTATAACTGCGGCTGGTTTAGAATTTAAGAATTTTTGCAAATTGTGGTCAAAATGAGTACGACAAAAATCATCTAAAATATCGCTTTTCAACGAATAGTATTGTACACGTCCAACATTTATGCCCTTTATTATTCCTGCCTTTTCAAGCCGTTGTAAATGTTTTTGAATAGTCCACCAGTTAACTTTAAGGCATTTAGCGATCTGGTTACAATTCTTTGGGCCACACATTAATATTTTAATTATTTTTCTTCGCATCGCAGCCCCTTTAGAAAATATAAGTAACACGTTTATAACATCATTAAGTGTTCTTTTTTCAGAGTAAATATTTTTACTCCACATATCACTCATCTTCCCAAGCTTGATCATTTGTTGCCTCCCCATACACTAAATCACCCCTTCCCCGCCACCACCGCTTCCAGGATCCTGCGGCTCTACTGGACTATCAGTTAAAATGACATTTTCAACAGAGTTTGAGTCGAATATATCTTGTGAAACTTTTGGAGCCTCAACAGACTGCATAAGAGATACAGTAGAGAATATCACAACATAAGAACATATCAAGAGCATTAGAATAAATGACACAGCCTTCATAATCTCTCTTACCTCAGTTGAAATAATAACTAAACTTCCTTATAAATTTTATGTAAAAATATCACAAGTGATACATATTCTTTATAAATGCGTAATATTTAAGAATATGTTTCATCTATAAACTAAGGTGGTGATAGTTGTGGGTTACATTCGTTTAGTTCCTTCTATAGTTGAGTTTGCTGGAAAGTTTAGGCAGCTTGATTCCTTAGATTTTAGGATTATTAAGGCTATGTATCGGTATGGGGTTTCCAATCTTAGTAGGTTAGCTAAGGTTATTGGTGTTCCGCAGCAAACTGTGAGTTATCATGTTAAAAAGTTTGATAAGCATAATCTCGTTCTTTTTAGGGCCCTCATTAATGAAGTCAAGCTGGGATTAAAGAGCTACGTAGCTATAGCTACTACATCACTTGGCAAAGAAGCCGTTTCAAGTCGGGCTATGACATGTTTTCCCCTCTGGAGATACCTTGCGATTGTTGACGGTTGGAGACACGGAAACTATGTACGTTATGTTATCCCTCCGGACAAAGAAAGAGACCTGAAGGCTTTCTTAAATGAGTTACGAAAAAGAGAATTAATCTCTGAATTTGAACTTTTCCCAACCACGAGTCCAAACTATCCCCTCTTAAACTTAGACTTTTATAAAGAGAAAAAGGGTATTCCAGTTTTTGACTGGGATAAATGGGTAAAAGATTATGATTCATTCTTAGAAGCGGAATTAAATGAACCAACTGGCTACGATAGAGCAAGGTTTGATCTCTACGATTTAATAATTCTCCGATGCTTGGAGATCAACGCGCGAACAACTCAGAGAAAAATCGTTAAGGAAATGTCCAAAATTCTCAAGGATAAAGAATACAAGAAGTTCATTCCACTGGTATCGCGTAGGCTTAGGGATAATATCATACCTCAAAATTTGATAAGAGGCTATCGAGCATATTTATTTCCAAATTCAGGACCTACAGCGCTATTCCTAATGTACCATTTGATCTTTCCAAATAACTCAAACTTCAAAAAATTCATAACCGGATTAAATCTTCTGCCATATAACACCAGCTATGAAAAAATTTTGGGAAAAGACGAGTTATTCATCCGCTTTATCATACCTGCACATGAATGCTCCAACATGCGAAAGGCAATTATAGACTTGGCTGAGAAAGGCTACCTTAAAGACGCACATTTATTTCTCGGAGACCTCACGCATGCAACATGGGACAACGTTGAAATCTATCAAATGTACAAAAATGGAACATGGAACTTCAGCTATGGAATAACCATGGAAATGCTGGAAAAAGTTCTTCATTGAGAAGCTTTCTAAGTTAATTTTGCTCTTTCTACAAGCGTTGGGTATTTTGGCTTCTACTCCATTAGTTTTCGTCCTACTCCCAGTAATCGATGTGATTGGCAGGGAGCTCTTTATACGTGCCGACAATGTTGGCTATGAGGTGAAAGCCTTTAGACTTCCACCCTATTTAGTTCTGCTTTGGATGCGGCATTAAGGCCTGAGCTAAGATTTTTAATGCTTCTTTAATGTACGGTAATTTCTTCTTTTACATGATTGAGGATAACGATCGGCATAGGCTTGAGACTGGGTGAGGAGCTTGACGTCTCTAAGAGGGGGACCTTTTCATGGCCAAGCTGGACAAAAAGGAACTAGCTTTAAAAGGAGCTACCGACGCGCTGACA
>JAOZNA010000025.1 GCA_029934005.1 Candidatus Bathyarchaeota archaeon | reverse complement strand
TATAATAATGGAACAGAAAAACGTTTGCCTCTGAACCTAGAGTTGAATGCATAAAACTTAGGGCTCGTAACGCATTTAATTGGCCTTCTGTTCTTGAAAAGAACGGTACTAAACGAAATGGGTTTGGGAGTAGGAATAGGCTTTCAAGTATTGTTGTTTTTCCAGAATTATTTCCTCCAATCAGTATGTTAACTTTCCCAAATTCAAGCGAACCCTCTTTTATTCCCCTAAAGTTTTCAATTGTTAATTTAATTTTTTCATTTTTCAATTCTTACACCTAGACAAAATTATCCAGTCTATTATTAAAATTAAGCGTTATGTCTTCAAAATCTATTAAAGCAAACCAGTAGATAATCAGTTTATTGCCAACAAAATGCCTCCAATTTCTGTTGACCAAAAAACGTTGCTTTTTCATGAATAAACCAATTAAAAATGCCAATTTTTGTCAAAAACGTTTTTAAAATTCAAAATTTCATTTTTACTCGGATCAAAATGGCTAAAGTAACAGCTGAAAGGGTTAGGAATCGTCTCAATCTTTTGCCCAGCGATGTTGATGATTCTAGGATTTTGGAGTTTATTGAAGATGCTGTTGCTGAGATTGAGCTTCAAACTGGTAGAGTTATAGACTTGGAAAATTGTGAATCAGCTGAGGCTGCTGCGGTTACGGATTTAGCCGCTATCTATTGTATCTGTTACTTGACTGGTGGGTCTGCTGTTGGTTTGAATTTTAGCGTAGGAAATCTTTCTGTTAGTGGTTTGGCGAATGCTCCTTCTTTAAGCATTCTTGAAAATAGGGTTAGGAAACTGATTGAAAAGCTTCGTGGATACGATTTGGAGAGGGTGTGAATGAGCGTTTCAGTAATTGAGGCTTATTTAGACTTTGTTCTTAGTTATGCTCCGTACTTTTACGTGGATTCAAGTGGAGAACCAGACCTGGATTGGGGAAAAGGTGTAGCTCCAGCAGCTCATGCAATAGATTTTCTTTATGAGATTTATAATGATTCGAGATTTGATGAGAGGAAGTCGGAAGTTTTCGGTAAAATTGTTTCTTTGGCTGATTTCCTAGTTTCTTTGCAGTGTACCGAAGAATCGAGTTTGGCTTATGGCGGTTTTAAGAGTACGGAGTCAAGCAATTATTACTATTCAATTGATGCTATGAGAGCAATTCCATCACTTTTGAAAGCGTACTCAGTAACCGAAAACCAGACGTATTTTGACTCAGCCATGTTTGCCGCTGAAGTTTTCCTCTACAACATGCAGCATAAACCGTCAGAACTTGGACAACACGACAAGTATTATGGTGGATTTGCTGAAGCAGTCACATTTGAAGGTGCATGGCTTCCAGAAATGCGTATTCTTCACCTTTACGGCTTAATCGGACTAAAAATGCTTTTCGAACAAGCAAAAAATCCGAAGTTTCAGGAGATGATTAATGACGCCTTAAACTTTTATCGTGGAGCTTTTGAAAGTTTGTGGCTTAAGTTTTCACCTTTACCCAGCGGAGATGGAAGATGGCATAGGTTAGGCACTTCAGAAAATTTGGTTTATGACGACGATTTTGCTTATGCCCTAAATGGAATTTACTTTTACGAAGGATTCAGCAAAACCGTCAGCAGAGTTTATGACTTCTTAAATTCGATGCCACCCTCATTGGAGTATCCAGCTTACAATCCAGCAATTTGTTGGGCTGGCTATATTGATGTTGAAAAGCGTGGGGCTGCATGCAACTATTATGATGCAGTTACAAGCGGAATATTGTGGCAGATAAGAAAGAACCATGACAAATTAAGCTTTGATTTTAGCACCAAAATAATTGAGGATCATTGGCAAGAATTTATGTTTTGGGGACCTAAATTTGAAGATTACACACCGATTGAGGAAAAGAAATCTGTTGTAACTGTTTCGTGGCTTGGAATTCTACTCTTAAAATACGTTCCACCGCAAACTCCTTTCATCAGAACTCTTAATGCATATGGAGAGGAAATAACACTTTATCCTGTTAGAGAAGCAAAAGATGATGTTTACTATGGTGAAGGAATCCGAATAAAGGCTTTAGTTCAGCCTTCAAGAATCGAGGAAATAATTTTGGAACCAGGCTATACGATTAACGATTATATTACGATTCATGTTTTTGTTCCAATTAAACCTAGAGATAAGGTTGAACGTAAAGGCTTGCAGTATGAAGTGAGTACTGTTCAAGACGTTTACTTCAGAGGGGAGCTAGTCTATAAAACAGCGGTTTGTAGGAGGCTTATTACAGCATGAAAAATGAGAGTCCAGTAACAACCATAATTCGACTTTTACGGAGGTATTTGCGTGTTATTAATGAGGATGGTTCGCTTGCAAACATTTATGTTAGCGAAGAATGGTGTGATAGGGAACTCCTAAAAGATTTCTTTGGTCAGGTGACCGTTGGACTTGAACGGGCTGAGGAACAAAAGCTGAGTTTTGACGGAAAGACCAGACTGAAGAATTTTATCTTAAAATTGAACGTGTGGGTTGCTGATAAGCCAGAGCAAGGCATGACTAGAAAGATGCGAGAAAAGATTGTTTCTGAAATTAACAGAGTTGTCAGAGAATATGGTAAGAGACCAAACATTGTAGATTACAACTTTGTAGGAGTGGGTTGCCCCTCAAATTCCCATAGAGCCTATCAAGCGGTTTCGGAAAGCGAACTTTCTCCAGCAAACTCAAAATGGGTTGAGTTCACAAACAGCGAATACGAAAGAATCTGGTATAGCGATGACAATCGTCTAAAAATTTCGGCTAGTTCAAGCAACAACTATTCTCTTGTGCTTTTCTGTTTCAAGCTTGATGCTGAACCAGATGTAATCGAGGAATTAAAGTTTAGATTTGAGGGTTTTGGTTTGAGTCCGCTTGGAAATGGGGCTGAGATAAAAGTGTGGAACTTTTCTGAGCAAGCGTGGCAGAACGCGCAGCAAGGTAATGCTTCAGAAGACGAGTTTATAACTTTACAAGTTGCTTCAAACGTTACGGATTTCGTTGATAGCGAAGGTTATGTTTATTTGCTTGCTAAAACTCTGAATCCAAGCGACGGAGTTTCAGAAGCCTCCTTAAACGTTGACTTTGTTGATGTTAGCTTTAAGGTGAATGGAATATCTTACTGTGATATTGTTAGTTTTCGTGACATGGATGAAGTTCGCCTAAAGCCCTTTGTTTGGCGAACAGAATTCACTGTAAAAGCTTTGCTTTTCGAAAAAGTGAACTTTTCGGAGGGATGAAAATTTGAGTAGTAGTTTACCACCAGTTTTTGGGGCTCATGAAGCAAAAATCTACTATGTTGAAGAAACGAATTATGGGGAAACTCCGGCAAATCCAAGCATGATTGGTTTAAAAGCGGAAAGCGTTGAGCCAACAGTGAATCCAAATCTAATAATGGTTAGAGGGGTGGGTTCAAGAGACCTACAAGCCTTGAAAAGGGGATTAATGGACGCAAGCTTGAGAGTTGTCTATCCCTTGCCAAGTGATTCACCAATAAACTTTCTCCAGCACATTCAAACCCTAAAATCGTTGTCAATAGAAGTAATTTACGAAAAAGCAGACGGAACCATTGTAGACTTGCTTTTTAAAGGCTGTAAAATGGATAAAGCAGAAGTTTCATGCAGTATCGAGAATATTGTTAAGGCAACCGTGGACTTAATAGGGCAAAGCATTGTTGTAAGCAACTCTAAGATTTCTGGAGCCACCTACAGCGATTATGCTGGAGCAGTTCCTTGGTTTGAAAGCTATATCAAAAAGGGAGAACCAGACGGCTCCAACTTAACGGTTGTGGAAAGAGCCACAGACTGGAAGTTTACTGTGGAAAACAACCTAAAACGTGTTCCAGTTATTCGTCAAACAGAAGGCTACATTCTTAAATACTTGCCTGCGAGGCACCGCAACATCTATGGTGAAGTAATATTTGAGTTTGAAACCAAAGAGGAATACGAAGAGGTTGTTAACGATTCAGAGTTCAGCTTAGAGTTTGGGCTAGGTTCCACAAATAAAGCGACATTGAAACACTGCAAATGGCAAAATGTGGGCACTCCAACGAAAATTGAGGATTTGGTTTCCTTAAAAGCTTCTTTTGCAGCGAGAGAAATCCTAATCACTTAAAGGAGAACAGCCAAAATGCGTAGAGAAATAGTTGAAATCGACGAGAAATTTGGTAAGGAATATGCTGGACGCTACGTTTTTCAAGAAATAAGTTGGGCTAAAAGAAGCCGCATAATCCAAAAACACACGAAGTATCATCCTCAAACAGGCCAGATATTGAGCAGCGATTTTGTTGCTATCCAAGCTGAAACAATTTGGGCTAGTCTTAAGGAACAACCGCCAAACAAGCCTATAACGCTTGAAAAACTGTTGAGTGAAGGTGAAGATGGAATACCAGTTCAGCTTGGAGAGCTTTTCAGCCAAGTAGTTAACAAGCTTTGCGGATTAACAAGTGAAGAGCTAAAAAACTCCTGCGGGCAATGCGGCGTGGGAAATCCCACCCAAGCCTCATCGAATTCCGCTTGTGTAAGGAGTTCGGATGGACACCATTACAGTTGCGGAGACAACCAGCTAAGGTTGTGGAAACATTCATAGCAATACTTAACGAGGTTGATAGACAAACGGAAAAGGAAATTTCAAAAGCTAAAAAGGAGGCTAAGTTTGGTTTTGTCGGTTGAAATAAGCATAAAAATAAATGGAATAGAGGAGTTGGAAAGCAAGCTCGCGGAATTAACTCCGGAAATGCACGGTAGGATTAAGGCGGTTATGGCTGAAGAAAAGGAAGCAATTGTGAATTTAGCTAGAAGGTTTTGTCCTGTTCGAACAGGCTATTTAAGAAGCACAATTTACGGGATGGTGAAAGGTTTAAGCTTAGTTGTTGGTGCTGTTGCACCATACGCTATATATCAAGAGTTTGGAACAAGCCGAATTAAACCTAGATTCTTTCTCACCAGAGCTGTTAATGAAAGGCTCCGTGTGGTTGTTGAGAAGATTTCCATGGAAATAGGTGAAGTTGTGAAGGAGAAGGGTGAAAAATGAGTTTTCAGGAAATAAGTATTGCGATTTCAGCTCAGAACCGTGCAAGTGCTGAGTTTTCCAAAGTAGCCAAGGATGCCCGTTCAATGAGTCATGAAGTTATTGCAAGTTCGAGGATTATGAAGGAATCTACGGTTGCAACCACCTATGCATGGAAGGAAATGGCTGAGAGAATGGCAATCACGACTATGGCTTACAATAGTTTAAGACGTGAAATAGGCTTGAGCATACCAGTTTTCGACCAGCTTGTTGCCAGCGTCGGAATTGTTTGCAGCCTAATTAGAATGGCTTATGGAGTCACATACGTTTATAGTTTCGTCCAAAAATTGGCTGCTTCTGGAACTCTAGCCCATGCAGTTGCCCAAACAAAATATATCATTTCAACCAAGTTGGCTGCTGCTGCAACATGGATTCTGAATTCAAGTTTAGCCATGAAAATTGCATTGCTCACGCTTGGAGTTGGACTCGTAATTGCAACAGCCGCTTATATGGCGTGGCTTGCATCGGCAACAAGAGATGCTGCCGGAGCCATACGTGAGTATAATGCTGCCTTGGCGGAAACTCCAGCCTATACGCGTTCAATTAGACGCAGAGGTGAGGAAGAGGCTCTGTGGAGACGTGGAATAGAATGAGTGTTTCCATTCCAGTTGTGGCTCTAGTTTTTGGAGAGGTTACTCCTCCGCAGAAAGATGTGATTGGAGTTCGAGTCCATTTAGGATGCACGAATGAAATTGGAAGTTTTGAATGTTTACTTCAGAATTTTGATGGAACCTACAGTATGAATGGTTCAAACCCGATTAATGTTGGTGTTGATGGAAGCATAAGCATTGGTAGAGGTGGAAACTGTCCACTAATTGCAACTGTTCGTGTTGAAGAGGTTAGCTA
This sequence comes from Candidatus Bathyarchaeota archaeon, assembly GCA_029934005.1. Taxonomy (GTDB): domain Archaea; phylum Thermoproteota; class Bathyarchaeia; order Bathyarchaeales; family WUQV01; genus JAOZNA01. Next base: position 13,448 of record JAOZNA010000025.1, on the reverse strand, counting down.
CTATGGAACTTCGGTTGAAAGTTACGTTAGAGTTAGGGGAAGATGTTGGGGTGAACGGTTGTTTAGGAGATCCATCGACAAGAAATGGGAGAATGTGAAGGGTGAGGAAGTTGTTAAGGATTTAATTGAGAACCATGTTGGTTTAAGCCATCAAAGAGACGGAATTGAACTAATTGAGGATACAGACACAACTTATACAAGGCTGGAATACAAAAATACTCCTGTTTTTGACATTCTGAAGTTTATTGCTGAAACAGCCGATAAAGAAGGCGTAATTGGCTACGATTTCCGCGTAGCACCAGATGGAAAATTCGAGTTTTTCCCTAAAATGAGTAAAACTTGCTCGGTTGACTTAACTGAGAAAATAGAAGAATATGAATATAGAAAGGATATTCATCGTGTAAGAAATAAAATTACGGTTTTCGGAGCGGCTGAAAAGGCAAAACCTTCCGATAAGGATGCGTGGACTGAAACCCTAGACATAAATAATGATGGAGTAAACGACTGGGTTAGCGGAACAAGTGACTACGTGGAATTAGATAATGGTGTGAAAATTGTTGGTAATTACAGCATAAAACACTATAATACAGCTTCAAACTATTACGGTTGCCTACTGCTATATTTGGAAGATAACATAACAAACTGCAATGAATATCCAACTATTCAGTTTCAAATAAGAAAGGAAACAAGCTTCAGTCAAGCGTGTACTCTTCAATTGCAAGATGCTTGGGGAAACACAGCTAGCAGAAACTTTGATGTTCCATCGGATGAGCGGTGGCATTTCCAAAAGTTTGGTTTGGGCGAAAAATATGCAGACGAATGGGAAGCATCTGCGAATTTTGATTGGACTCAGATAAACCAGATAGCTTTCTACTGTTATTTCCCAGAAACTGGAACTGGAAGCTTCTGGATTGACAATTTATTCTTTAATGGTTCTAGATGGTCTTCAACCCAGCAAAACTTGGAGAGTCAGCAAAGTTATGGGCTTAGGGAACTCGTGGAAGTTGACGAGGAACTTCGTAGCGATTACGAATGTCAGCTTAGGGCAAAGGCTTTACTGGCTTATTTAAAAAGCCCTGCGACACGCTTAACCATAAGGAGCACGGTTATAGATTATGGAAACACTCCGATTTTGGCTGGAGACAAGGTTTATGTCAGCCTACCAAACTGTGGAATAGAGGATTACTTCCGAGTTGCAAACGTTGAATATGTTGTGGATGCTCGCAAACAGACTTTAGAGTTAAACTTAGAACTTGGAAAAGAGCCTACGCTTTTGGCTGATTACATTTACGCCTTAAGTTCTGAAACTGCGAGGCTTGCAAGAACCAAGGCTCCGAGGTGAAAGTTTTGAAGGAAGTTAAAGTTGAAGATTTAAAACCAGGCGACCTAATCTACATTGTTTGGAGCGACGCTTGGGAATCAAACAGAGTTCCACTTATAAACGCTGAGTACGATGCTGTTTGGCACGAATGGGGAGTTTTCCTATTCGTTAAGGGGAGAAAGAAAAAACATTTGGTAATGGCTTATAACAAAAAGCCCGGCGAAATAACCGAATGGGATATAACCGCTATTCCAGTAGATTTGATTCTAAAAGTAGTTTTAGTTCAACCCGAATTTATACAGAAGATTTTGCCAAGGCTTATTGAAAGGTTGCTTTCCCGTGCAAATTCCACGATTCCGAAGAAACTTGATTTTAACGTGAAAACAGCTTTAAGGTGGTCAATTGAGCATGTTTTCAAGATGGATAAGGAAAGCTTTAACGAAGCATGAATTTAAACAAGCTGGAAGAATAAAGAGGCTTAAGAAAGTTGAGGTTCCACCGTCTGAAAAACTCGTTAGACTTGTCCAGTTCTGCCTAGGAGCAATCATTGCGTTAACCACAATTGAAATAGTCCACATCCTAATCCTAAAAACCTTCAACCAAACGGTTTTCTCAGCGATTTCGGGATTGATAGGAACAATAGTAGGAGTATTCACTGCAAAATGAGAAAGAGTAGGAAAATAAGAAGGGAATTTTTCGAAATTCTAAGTTTTTCTCAGCGTTTCCTTCCTAAAAAACAGAAATATGTAATAAACATTGCATATAAGACTGGCGTGGAACTTACTCCCAGAACTAAAACTGTGGCTCAAGCTTTTGGTTTAGGAGTGAATGAGGATAAGAGCTTTGTGATATACGATAATTTTCAAATCGAAATGGGAGAAAAGGACATAATTTATGTGACTGGTGATAGTGGAAGCGGAAAATCAATACTATTGAAAAAGTTTCATGAAATTTTCAAGGGAAAAACAATTGATATGAACCAGATAAGGGTGGATGCTGATAAACCAATCATTGATACCGTTGGCAAATCGTTTGAGGAGGCAATTGAACTCCTAAGCCGAGCTGGCTTAAACGATGCATTCATTTTCCTTCGAAAATTCAACGAACTGAGCGATGGGCAAAAATACCGCTACAAGCTTGCAAAACTTCTCGAAAGCAAGGCTAAGATATGGGTTTGCGATGAATTTTGTTCTCTACTTGATAGAGAAACCGCAAAAATTGTCGCATATAACATTCAAAAGCACGCAAGAAGGTCGGGTAAAGGAATTTTTGTGGCTACATGCCACACAGACCTATTAGATGATTTAAAGCCAACAATTCACATCCACAAAGGATTCGGAAGAAAAGTAACAGTCAAATATTATAATGAAGGCGATTTTGACCCAAATTGCACAGTTTTAAGGGAAATTCGCATAGAAGAAGGATGCAAAGAAGATTACGCTGAACTCGCTGAGTTTCACTATCGAAGTCATAGGGTTCCAGTTCCAAGAAAATTTTTCAAAGCTACGAAAAATGGGCGAATTGTTGGAATTATAGCCTACTCGTTTCCTCCGTTTGTTGCTGCTTGTAGACGAAAAGCTTTAGGTACAAAACTTCCAATTTCAAAACTGAATGAGGTTTTAAGCTGTATAACCCGTGTTGTGGTTCACCCAAAATACCGTGGCATAGGACTTGGACAAAAACTTGTTCGTGAAACCCTACCTAAATGCGGAACCCCCTTTGTTGAAACAATTGCTGTTATGGCAAAATATAATCCCTTTTTTGAAAAAGCTGGAATGAAAAAAGTTTGCGAGCAAAAACCAGCAAGGGAAATCATTAAAATTGTAAGTGGATTATTAAATTTCGGATTTAACCAAGAGATGATTGTTAGTAGGAAGTATAATCTTAAGAAGTTAATGGAGCTTCCCAGAGAGGATGTTTCTCGAATTCGTAAGCTTTTCGTTGATAATCCTCATCCTAGACTTGTGAAACAAGCTTTCCATAAAAGATTGTTTGCTGGAAAAAGGAATTATGAAGAAGCTGTTAGAAAAGCCAGTTTAGAAAAGCTTGCAAGTTTAATTCGCACAGTTGGATTGCTTTTTCAAACTAAGGTTTACCTTTTTTGGAGGAATCCAAACTGGTAAAGATCGAAAGAATGGTTGAGGAATTAAAGGATAAGGTTGCTTTGGAACTTAAAAACGAGCACTCTATCAGAGATTTATACCAGCTTACTAGGATTTTGCAGATGCTTCATAGACTTGAATGCGAAATTGGAGGCACCGAAAAAGCAGTTCAAGAATTCATTGAGAAACTTATGAGAAGGGTGCAATTTTATGAATCCAAGGTTGGAAGAACTCATTCAAAAATTCAAAAATGACCCAGTAGCATTCGCAGAAAAATTTCTCGGAATAAAATTGTTTGAATACCAAAAAAGGCTTGTAAGAGACCGAAACAAGAGAATTGTCGCTAGATTTTGCCGTCAAAGTGGAAAAACATTAAGTTTCGGAGTTAAAATCTTATGGTTTGCAATAACTCACCCAAACGTTACAGTTGTGGTTGTTTCACCTTGCCTGAGACAAAGCCGAAACGTAAGAGACAAAATCGAACCATTAATAATGGCAATTCCAAAACCAATCAGAAAGATTATTTTCAAGAAAATTCAAAGAGAACAAATCTATTTACGGAATGGAAGCAAAATAAAGTTTTTTCCAAACAGTCCAGACCTAATAAGGGGAGAAACAGCCGACCTAATATTCGTAGATGAAGCAGCTATGTTCCGTGAAGACCGCTACCTATTCAATAACATTTTAAAACCTATGCTAGCTACTACTGAAAGAAAGGGTTATGGATACTTATACGTGGCTAGCACTCCCAAAAACAAAAGGAGTATGTTTTACGAAATCTGCCAGCCAGGCTCAGGTTTTAGTCATCATCATGTGAGTTGGCGTGAACCAGTTCAAGAGGGACTAATCAGCAGAGATTTCATCGAAGAAATGAAGAAGGAACTTTTGCCAGCTGAGTTCCAAGCAGAATTTGAAGCGGAATTTGTGGATGATGCAGACAGTTGGCTTCCATACGATTTAATTGCAAACTGTATAGATCCCTATCTTGAATACTATTCATTTGAGGCTTGTTTAGAAGGCGAATTCTACATGGGAGTTGATTTAGGTAAGTACCAAGACCACAGCGTAGTGGCAGTAATCAAACGTGAAGGAGAAAACCTAAAACTCGTTCACCTTCACCAATTTCCACTAAAAACAAGCTATACCGCAGTAATAGGTTATGTTAAGGCTTTATGTGAAAAATACGACTATGTAAATGCAGTTTACGTAGACCAAACTGGAATAGGAGAATACGTTGTGGAAGACATGCGGAAAAGCCTTATTCCAGGAGTAAAAGGAGTTGTCCTAACCTTAAACCAGAAAGAAGAAATAATGACTTTTCTGAAACAGAAGATGATTAACAAGCAGTTGGCTATTCCTTACGACGAAGGTTTGATTTCGGAACTGAACGTGGAAAAATTTGAAATAACGCATGATGGACACCTCAAATTTTCGCATCCAAAAGGAACTCATGACGACAGACTATGGGCACTGGCATTAGCAACATACGCAACAAAAAAATCTAAAGAAAAGACAATATTTCTATGATTTTGAAGCCTACTAATGAACAAACTCTTTGGTTGCTAGAGCCATCACGACGAATTCTAGTAGGCAAGCGAATGTGAAAACTGGTAATGCCAAGCTTTCAGCTACCACATATGCAATAATTGATATTACCATTGGTGCCATAGCAATGATTATTCCTGGCAAAACGACTATTACCATCACGGATAATCTCGAATATAAATTGCCTATTGAGAATCCTTCCTTTCCAAATTTCCATATTAGGATTAAAAGTTCAAGAATTGTTGCTGCTGCAACGGCGAAGGTTTGGGGAATTCCAACTGCCAGAAATAGCTCTGGAGTTTTTCCGGTGTAAAAAGCTATTGAGAATAGGACTAGAAAGGATAATGCGTAGATTATTGTTAACAATACGGTTTTCGCTGTGATAACCGTTGTTTTCTTTATTGGAAGCGTCATGGTGTAGGTTGAGGCTAAGGCTTCTATTGAGAAAAGGGTTGGAGGAAGCAAAAGAATAACAAAGGCGCTTAGGGAAAGCATTGTGAAAATCATAATGATGTTTGGTTCTAAGGCTCCTACTGATAAGAAGGAAATGGCGATTATGGCTGTTTGGATGGCTGGCATCAAAAGAAAACTCGCATAGGAAGGCGATCTGGAGGCAATTCTTAAATCCTTAACAATTATTCCAAGCCAAGGATTACGAGGCTTTATAGATAAATCCTTAACTTTCTCTCGAACAACATGTACTGGACTTATTGAGAGCTTTCTTATCACAGAAATTAACCATTTTAAACCGTAAGCCGAAAGTGCAATGTAAAAGATGCATGCAAAAATTGAAACTGAGATGGTTAGGGAGCTTAAATTCGGAGCCATAAGGTAGGAGATCACCAAACCGAAGCAGAATGGATATATAAATGCAAGAAATGGAGTGAAAGGAGAAAAAATCGATACGGAAGTGAATATTCGTGAAACGTTTGCTGCAAACCTCATTATTAAATAGATTCCGAAGGTTGGAAGAAGCCAGACTAAGATGTAAACGAACCTCAAAATAAGCTTAGAAACAGATTTTCCGCCTCCACCCAAAACCTTCGCATAGAAAAACTTTGCTAAACCTATGCTAAGTTCCAAAGCAAACGCTTCAGCCGTAACCGTAACCAAAAAACAAATAAGACTTCCGAAAATTGAACCAGTGAAAAAATAGTAGATGAAAGGAGGAACCACAATTCCCACAACAAGCGGAATATCAAATATTCTCAAATAGGTTATCAACGAAATAAGCGAAATATCTCTCTTTGTTAAAGGCAACGCATGCAAAAGCTCGGATGTTCTGGTAGACACAAAGGAAGTTGTTACTTGAAGTCCCATAATAACAAGCAAAAATAAAATTAAACCAGCGTAAACCGAGATAGCCCCTATCACAACCTCTTCAAATGCGATTTTAGTAAATTGTGAAGACGGCTGAGTCGCCATAGTGGAAAAAATCATGATAGCAGAAATTATCAAGAAAAACGTCATCAGCAACTTGCTTATTAACACATTAGTTTTTGCGTGGTCAACTAACCTTCTAACTCTTTCCTTTGAAACTTGCGGAAGAATAGCCCCTGTTTGAAGGAGATAAATGGACTGAAAGGAAATTTCCCTATAGATTATGTTGGATAATCTCCACAGTTCATGGAAGCCAAGCGTTTCTATTCACCTTCTAAAGCCTTTATTATCTCCTTAACACCAGCCTCCTGCTCAGTAACCTTTAAGAAAATATCTTCCAATGACCCTTCAGCACGCAGAATTTTCCTTAATTCGCTTACCGTTCCCTCGCCCACAAGTCTGCCTTTATTTATTATTCCAACTCTGGTGCAAAGCTTTTCAGCAACTTCCATAATGTGTGTGGAGAAAATTACGGCTCCACCCTTTTTAACGTGATAAGCTAGTAACTCTTTAAATATCTTGGAAGAACGAGCATCCAAACCGATTAATGGCTCGTCCAAAATGAGTAAGGGTGGTTCATGCAACAAAGCAGAAATTATTGCCACTTTTTGTTTGGTTCCCATGGATAAAGTTACTATGGGGCTGTCAAAATATTCAATGATGTCAAAAGCCCTAAGCAACCTACTAAGTCTGGAATCCACAAAATCCTTGCTTATTCCTCTCACAGAAGCCACAAACTCAAAAAATTCTCTCGGAGTTAGGGAATCTAACAAAATAACCTCTTCTGGAACATAACCAATCAAGTTTTTAACTTCCTTCTCGTCTGAAAGCGAATTACCAAAAATCCAAACATTTCCAGAACGAGGCTCCAAAACACCAACAATAGCCTTAAGCGTACTCGTCTTTCCAGCCCCATTAGGACCAAGCAAACCGTAGATTTCTCCACGCCTAACCCTAAAAGAAAGGTTATCAACAGCAATGAATGAACCATAAGCAACCGTGAGATTTTCAACAACCACCGCCAAATCTTCCAAACTCACCGCCTAAATTCTAAAACACAAGAGTAACTTTAAACCTTTATTGAGAGATACTATTAAAATAGAATGTAGAGGGTTCTCCAACAACTAAGGGGTTATATTTATGTTAGGATTAACCCAAATATCCGCGAAACTAAACTATAAATATGTGTTTTTATATGCGTAATTAATCCAGCTTAATCCAACTCTTAAAGAATGGTTGTGAAATAAATTGCCAATGCAAATAATTCGTGAAGAAAACGAAGAAAAACTTCTTATTGGAAGGAAACACTGGGTTAGGCATTACTCCCTTGAGCTAGACAAAAAAAGATGTGTTGGATGCGAAATTTGCAACATCCTTTGTCCAAGAGAAGCCATAGAAATTAAAAAATATGAGAAAAAAGATGGAGAAAAGGCTAGAAAACCAGAAATAAATATTGACGAGCAAAAATGTTCTTATTGTGGAATATGCGATGCCCTATGCCCCTTCGGAGCAATCCACGTCATGCTTAACGGAGAACGCTACATAACAGTCGTAGACAAAGAAAGCTTCCCAGAACTAATCCGCGAAATAACAATCGACACCACAAAATGTCCATCCGGATGCATAGAATGCCAAGAAGCATGTCCACTAGACCTAATCAAAGTAACATGGCAAACAAAAGATGGCGAAAAAATTGAGGACGCTGAAAAAGCAAAGGAGATGGAAAACTTAAAAGTTAACATTGAAGTTTTAACCGACTACTGCCCAGCCTGCAGACTATGCGAATTCAAATGTCCAGAAAACGCAATCACAGTCAAAAGAATATTCTATGGAAAATTAACCATCAACCGCGAAAAATGTCCAGAAGGCTGCAGAGACTGCGTAGACGTTTGTCCAATCGAAGGAGCATTATACGTTTCAGAGAAAGACGGCAAAGTCTACGTTGATGAACGTTTTTGCGTTTACTGCGGTGTTTGTAAACTTGTTTGTCCAGTTGAAGGAGCCCTAGAACTTAAGAGAATAAACATTCTGCATACTCCAGTTCGATCCGGAGCATGGAATAAAGCCCTCGAAAAACTTGCTTCCCCCCTTGAAGTTAGCCGGGAGTTAAAAGGAAAAGGACTCTTAAAAGCACGCGAGTCAGTTGAAAAGAGACTCGCATGGAGGAAAGCATAATGGAAAAGAAAGAAGAAACCGCAAAAAAGGAAAATCCAATAGAGGAAGAACCAAGAATAGGAGTTTTCATATGTCACTGTGGACTAAACATAGCCGGAGTAATAGACATACAAGAACTAGTAGAATTCGCAAAAACTCTTCCAAACGTGGTTTACGTAAAAGAAAACCGTTACACATGCGCTGATCCAGGGCAAGAAGAAATTAGGAAGGGAATTAAAGAGTATAATTTGAACCGTGTTGTTGTGGCAGCATGTTCACCAAGACTTCACGAGCCAACATTCAGAAGGTGCGTTGAAGAAGCCGGCTTAAATCCGTTCCTTTTCGAGATGGCTAACATCCGTGAATTCTCCTCTTGGTGCCACAGCAGCATGCCAAAAGAAGCAACAGAAAAAGCAAAGGATCTCATAAAAATGGCTGTGGCAAAAGCTAGGCTTCTCAGACCACTAGACATAATCGAAGTTCCAGTAACCAACAAAGCCTTAGTAATAGGCGGAGGAATAGCCGGAATAAACGCTGCACTAGACCTAGCCGAAATGGGATTCAAAGTTTACCTACTAGAAAAATCCGAAAGCATAGGAGGACACATGGCACAACTAGACAAAACATTCCCAACACTTGACTGCTCCATATGCATCGAAGGACCTAAAATGGTTGACACCGGAAGACATCCAAACATAGAGATAATCTCTTATGCAGACCTTCTAAAAGTTGAAGGTTACGTAGGCAACTTCAAAGTTAAAATTAGAAAGAATCCGCGGTATGTCATCGCAGAAAACTGCACCGGATGCGGGGAATGCCGAGACGTTTGTCCAATTGAATACCCAAATGAATGGGACATGAACCTAGGTGTTAGAAAAGCCATCTCCGTTCCCTTCGATCAAGCTGTTCCGCTTGTTTATACCATAAACCGAGACTACTGCATAGAATGCTACAAATGCGTTGACGCATGCGGAGCAAGACAAGCAATAAACTTCGAACAAGAACCAGAAGAAATAGAACTAGAAGTAGGCGCAATCATAATAGCGACTGGCTACGACATCTACCTACCATACGACAACCCACTTTACGGATACGGCAAATACCCAAACGTAATAACTGGACTCGAATTCGAACGCCTAATTTTAGCTGCAGGTCCAACAGGAGGAAAAGTGATTAGGGCTTCCGACGGTAAGAAACCCCGCAGCGTTGCCTTCATAACATGCGTAGGCTCAAGAGACGTAAACAAATACGAATACTGCTCCGGATTCTGCTGCATGTACACCCTAAAACATGCAATCCAGCTTAAAGAGAAATACAAAGACGACATTGAAGTCTACATATTCTTCATGGACATGCGGACAAACTTCAAAGGATTCGAAGAATTCTACAGAAGAGCCAGACAACTAGGCGTAAACTTCATAAGAGGAAGAGTAAACCACGTAATGGAAGTTCCAGAAACAAAAAACCTCATTGTAAGAGCTGAAGACATGAGTTTGGGAATGCTGATAGAACTAGAAGTAGACATGGTTGTACTCCAAACAGCAGCAATTCCACGCAAAGACGCAGGCGAAATCTCACGTATACTAAACGTAACACGAGGAACAGACGGATTCTTCATGGAAAGCCATCCAAAACTAAAACCAGTTGACACAGCAGTAGACGGAATATTCCTAGCCGGAGCATGCCAAGGACCAAAAGATATTCCATACAGCGTTTCACAAGGAAGCGCAGCCGCAGCCAGAGCAGCAACAATCCTATCGAAACCAACATGGAAAATAGAACCAATAATAGCCGTAGTAAATCCGGAACTATGCAGGAACACCAAGGTGAAATGTGGAATCTGCGCCCAAAAATGCCCCTATGGAGCAATAAAAATCGAAGAAGGAAAACCAGCCGAGGTAATAACAGCTATGTGCCATGGATGCGGAACATGCGTTGCAGAATGCCCAGCCGACGCCATCCAACAAATGCACTTCACAGATGCCCAAATAATGGCGCAGATACGCGCAGCCCTAGAAACAAATCCGGAAGACAAGATTTTAGCTTTCCTTTGCAACTGGTGCAGCTACGCAGGCGCAGACCTAGCCGGAACAAGCCGTTTCGAATATCCGCCTACAATACGTCCAATACGAGTCATGTGTAGCGGAAGAGTAGACCGCGACTTCGTACTAGAAGCTTTCAGGCTTGGAGCGGGAATGGTCTTGGTGGCTGGATGCCACCTACCATACGACTGTCACTATATTAGCGGAAACTGGAAAATGAAAGCTAGAATGGAAGCCCTACATAAAATGCTAACAAAGCTTGGAATGAGTCCGGAACGCCTAAGAATCGAATGGATATCTGCGGCTGAAGGCGTAAAGTTCGCCCAAGTAGTAACCGAGATGACGGAACAAATGAAAGCGTTAGGAAAGGAAAGGATAAAGGCGGAAAACGAAAAGCTAAAACCGTTTATAGAGAAGATGTTCGCAAGGAAAAAACCAGTAAAGGCTGTAGCTCAAACCAAAGCGTAATCAGCAATTCCCTCTTTTTAGTCATGTTGAAAATCCATGAACGAAAGAAAAAATAAACCAATTTTTGTCATTCAAAAACATGCTGCTAGGCGATTACATTATGATTTGAGACTCGAAATGGACGGAGTCTTAAAAAGCTGGGCTGTTCCAAAAGAGCCTCCAAAAACTGCTGGAGTTAAGCGTTTAGCAGTACAAGTTGAAGACCACCCAATCGAATACGCTAATTTTGAAGGAATAATACCAGAAGGACATTACGGAGCTGGAAAAGTTGAAATTTGGGATAAAGGCAACTACATACTAAAGGAAAGAACCGAAAACAAAATAATCTTTGAACTTGAAGGCGAAAGGTTGAAGGGAACCTACTGCCTAATAAGGTTCAGAGGAGACAAAAACTGGCTTTTCTTCAAAAAGAAAGAAACTTAAATTTAAGCTGTACGCTTACACCTCACTTATACTTATACAGAAACTTCCAATTATGCCTAATCTTAAAGCCCAACTTCCTAAGTAAAGCTATAGAGGCCGCATTATTCTCAGACGTGTAAAGTGCAACAGAATCCATTCCCTTCTCATACAGAAAATTCATAGCTCTCCTCGTAAGCGCAGACGCCAACCCCTTCCCGCGAAATTCCGGAAGCGTTCCAGCCGGCCCCAAATATCCTCTCTTCGCCTTAAAATATCTGTTATACTCTAGGCCTCTTCTCGAAACAACGACTGAAACTATCTTCCCTTCAAAATCAGCTACATGAATCCACTCCTCGTTAAAAAGCGAGTCGTCTTTTCTCCATCTTTCAATAGAACTCCTCGAAACCCTTTCCTTACCATAAGCTCTGTTTATGGTCTCTACCATTTCCTCTTCCTCGCCTTTCCGAAGGCTTCTTAGAACAAAGCCTTCTGGTACGGGTGGAAGAGGCTTAACAGAATCCAGCTCAGCAACCATATGGTATAATCCACCTTCAATTCTATAACCTCTCCTAGTCCATTTTTCAACATCCAAACCCTCTGCGTCTAAAAATATGAAAAATTTTTCACCTCTAACAAGTTTTTCAATTTCTTCAAGTAAAACGTCTTCAATCTCGGTTTTACTCTTAATTTTTGGGTCTACACATAAGATTTCTATTTCTTCTCCCCAAACTCCAGCCGAATAAGCCGCTAATCCCCTAATTTCAGATTCTTCTTCTGCAACCAAAATTTTCAGATTTCTCTCAGAAATCTCCTCTTTGAAGCTTTCAACTGTGTAGGGAATAAACTCATAAGAATTTTTGTTCGCCAAATTTATTATTTCAACAAGTATGGGCAAATCTTCTTCTTTGAACTCTCGCACCCTAACCATTGAACCAGCCGCCGCCTTTAAAGTTCTAAGCGAACCAGCACGTATTCAGAACTAATTTTTTCTTTCACATAAAAATTATGTCTTAAGAAAAATTCAGCTGGACCAGAAGGATTATTTGCTGATCCTACCCTTGCAAATGTTTCTAAAGCCTCAAATTTTCTGTTTTTCAGTTCAGAAATTATTTCCTTTAAAATTTTTGACCCTAAACCTTTTCCACGGTGTTTTGGTGAGGTTATGAATAGGCATGAAAGAAATATTGTTCCCTCGCTTGTGTCAAGCTTTTTTGAACCATAACTTTCTATTTGAAGCAAAAGCTTAGGCGGAGCATACTGCGAATAGGCTACCGGTTTTTCGTTTACGTAAGCTATTTTGCCGCATGTTCCAAAACTTTCTAAAGCGTTTTTAAACCATTCCTTTTTCTTTCTAAAAGCTTCCTCAACACTTATTTTCCCAAAACCTTCAGGATATTCCCAATAAACACAACTTTTACATGGTTCTGGAATTTCATCTAAGTTTTCGTTAGTTATATCTTTAATTTTCAAGTCCACCTTCTCCATCTTATAACACTCACAATAACTCTCTCATCCTTAAAATTTCTGCAGCTTCTTGGCATCCAGTAGTCGTTGCCGAAATCGCCTCAGAAATCCTCCTAACTGCTTCATCATATTTTCCAGACTTAGCGTTTTCCACACACTTCCCAAATATTCTACCTGCCTCTCCATAATGGCTGACTTGGGTAACATTAAATGCAAGATTGATTTCTCCAGCTAAAAGGTTAAGAAAATCTAAAAGAAGCTTTTCCGCCCCCACACGATCCTCATCAGACATATCATTAACACTTTCAACAAGCCTAGCTGCCGTCAAAAGCCCAACCTTAATTCTCTCACCATAAAGAAACGAAACCAAAGCTTCCTTCACATTCAAACCAGCATTCTCCCACAACAGCGATACAATCAATAAAATAATTCATTAAATTTAAAGTTAATTAAGAAACGTTAATTTATCATTATTTAAGAACTAAAACTAGAGGGCCGGTAGTTCAGCCTGGAATGAACGCCTGACTTGCAATCAGGAGGTCGCGGGTTCAAATCCCGCCCGGTCCACCA
>JAOZNA010000024.1 GCA_029934005.1 Candidatus Bathyarchaeota archaeon | reverse complement strand
TTCAGGCATCCGACAAATTTAGAGATAACTCCGCTATAAGGTCCGCTGCTTTGTCTAGGGCCATAAACATTGAAAAGCCTTAAACAAACAGTTTTCAGTCCATAAATTCTATAGAAAACTTTACAGTAGTGTTCAGCTGTAAGTTTACTAACTCCATAAGGAGATAAAGGCTTCGTCGGATGTTCTTCGTCAATGGGTAAATATTTCGGGTTGCCATAAACAGCACAAGACGATACGTACACAAATTTTTTCAAATCCAAGTTTAAGCTTTCTTCTAAAAGATTTAAGGTTCCACCAACATTAACTTCTTCAACCAAAACTGGATTTTTAATAGAAAGCTCCACACTTACGATAGCAGTCAAATGAAAAATGTAATCTACATCTTCTACAGCTTTTCTAACATCCGCTCTATTTCGAACATCTCCTTTTACTATGTGAAAATTATCTTTCCCCACATGTAAACGCAAATTTTCCAGACTTCCAGTAGAAAAATTATCTAAGACAACAACCTCAAAACCTTCATTAATCAGCCTATCAACCAAGTGGCTTCCAATAAAGCCAGCGCCTCCAGTCACCAAAACCCTCATCTTTCATCACCTAAATTTACGAAACTTCATTTTAATTTCCCTAAATGTTAACTTTACCAGTTCCCTAGCTTCCTCCTCGATCAGCATTAAGGTTAAAAAGTATATTGCTCCCGCTACAACAGTGTATAGAAGCGTGATACTAAGCCTCTTCGGATGCGGGATAACAAGTAGAAAAATCGCCATAACCGCGGAAGCAACTACATATTTGAGTATACTGCCCCATGGAAAAACGAATTGCGGAGATTTCCGCACAAGCACGCACCTTATTCCCAATAAAACCATACTAGCAACTAACATTGTAATTACCGTGTAAAAAGCTGAAGATAAGGGATCCAGCTTCATAGTTGTTAACACAAAATACGTCAGAGGCAAAACTATACTTGCATTAATAAAGGGAAGAGAAAAAACAGCAAAAAGCCTACTTTTTACAAGTTTAGCAAACGGAATCTTAGCTTTCAAATCAAAATGTTCTGTTCCAAAAATCACGAAGTCAAGAACTTGACAAAAACTCCTAATTAGCATCAAAACAGCCATTAATTGCAAAATTTCAACTGCAACTGCATATTTGACGTCAAGTATGATTAAATAAGAATCGGCAAACAAAATTGCCCCAACAGTCATGGGGATGGCGAACATAAAAAAGAGTTTTAAAGACATTGCAACATCCTCATCACCTTTTCCCATTAAAAGTCTAGGGTAAAGTGCAAACGCAAGAAAGGTGGAATAACTTATTACACTGGCTATCTGAGTTGAAGCCCCATAATAAGCCCTTGCAGCTTCTCCTGCTATTGCAAAAAGCAGAATTAGGCTAAAGCTAGAAAGCCTAAACCCTACAACATTATAAATGTTAATCAACGAACCCTTAAGCCACTCTTTAAAATAGCCCCAAACTATTCTCCCTCTTAAATAGCTCCAAGAAAGCCAAAGATAATAGAAAGTTTGAATTAAAAAGGCAGTTATTAAGGCTAACATTGCACCCATAAGCCCAAAACCAAATTCAAATATAAGAAGGAACGCAGCAACAACCTTTATTACTTCTGCGATAAGGAGCCCGTACCCTATAGCCTCAATTTTGATCACTCTCAAAACAGATTCAAAAGCCCTTATCAAATAAATTTCAATCACTTGAAGCCCAGCAATTAAGTATAAAACAAGATAGTTTCCGCTTACTCCTAAAGCAGAAAGAATGAAAGGAGTCAGAACAACATAGATGCTTGCTGAAGCTAAAGCTAAAATTAAATTTGAAATAATACCTGTTTTTGCGGAGCCTTCATGTTTTCTAGCCACAAAACGCATAGTCCAAAAAGGTATTGCTGATGCAAGCAAGGTGAAATACATGATAATGTCGAGATTAACGTTAACCCAGATTCCATATTCTTCTACTGGAACTGTCCGCGTAATCATTAAAGTGAAAAGCATTCCCGTTCCTACGCTTAGGATCTTTGCTGCGAATAGCACTAAGCCTGAATAAACTAAGCGTGGTCCTTCCTCTTGCTCCATGATTGCTCAACACTATTAATGTGCTCTAACAATAAAGCTTTTCAAAGCTAAATTCTTAATGGTAAACAAGTGAAACTGCCATGTATGAGGCAATAATATTATGCGGAGGACACGCATGGAGACTAAAGCCTCACACGTGGGTTCCAAAACCATTGTTGCCAATTAAGGAGGAAGCTGGCCCTAAAACGCTTGTTGATTTGCAGATTCAATGGTTGAAAAAGCATGGATTTAAAAACATAGTTTTAGCTTCTAATCAAAATTTAAAAACGTATTTTCCAGTAACTCAGGTAATAGAGGAGAAAAAGCTTGGAACTGGCGGGGCGGTAAAAAACGCTTTAGACTATGTAGGAAGTCAAGAAGTTTACGTTATGAATGTTGATGACATTGTAAGTTATGATCCTACAGCTCTGTTTGAATATTCAAGGAGAGGCGCTGCAATTCTGCTGGCTAAA
Organism: Candidatus Bathyarchaeota archaeon; assembly: GCA_029934005.1. Lineage (GTDB taxonomy): Archaea > Thermoproteota > Bathyarchaeia > Bathyarchaeales > WUQV01 > JAOZNA01. The sequence continues at coordinate 17,003 of JAOZNA010000024.1, read as the reverse complement.
CCAAAATTGGGGTTTGGAATGGTGAAAACGAGGGGCAATTTGGTTGTGGGTTTCCAAGAGAAACCCTTCCTTGATTTCTATGTAAGTGCGGGGCATTACGTCTTTAAAAGACATGTAATTGAAAAGTATTTCCCAGATGTAGGCGACCTTGAAAAGGAAACACTGCCAGTTCTAGCCAAGGAGAAACTCCTTGAAGGAATGAAGCTTAAAGGTGATTGGTATACTGTAAACACCTATAAAGATTATGTAACCCTTAGGGAAAAGATAAAGAGTGGAGAAATCAAAGTATTTATTTAACTTATGTAGCTTGTTCGTTCCTTTTCTTCCTTATGCATCTTTTTCAAATACATTTCACGTTTTTCTTCTATCTGACGCATCTTCTCAATTATCTGCTCAGCCTTCCTAATCTGGGCATCAAGACCCGACAAATCAACATTCAAATCTAAGATTTTGCACAAGGATTCTAGAACGCTTTTTGACGCTCTTGGATCGGGCAAATAGCCCTTTGTTTCACCCAACAAACATAAAGCGTTTACTCCTTTAAACCTCGCTATACCGAGAATTAACCCCGCAACTCCCACTATTGGATTACCAGAAGGACTTTTTATTGCTGAGGCTTTCAAAGCTTTTTCCAGCCACTCATCATTATTAGAAGCTGCATAAACCTTGGGAACGTCCTCGATTTCAGCTCTAAACCCGCCTAACGTCACAATCAAACTTGCACCTTTACTTTTTGCAAAATCAACAATTTTAGACGCAACTTCATATTGCCCCTCAATTGTTTGAGCTTGGCTGTCACCAGTGAAAAACATAAGGTCGTTTCCGTCGTTTTTCGGATTTATCCAGTAATAGAACACTCCCCTAAGAAGCCTAACTCTACCCTTTCTATTAACAAGAACATAATATGGGAAATGAGGGGAATAAAGTAGCGCAAACGGTTTCGCACCAAGCTTCTTGATAAGATATTTAGTCGCTATTCTCCCAACCATTCCTAAACCTGGAAGTCCCTCGATCAGAATGGGATTTTTAAGTTCAACACGTATTCTTTCACGAATTACTGTCTGCTTCATTTATAGTTCTCCTTTAAAGCTACTTTATATTTTGCATACTTGTCGTCTGGGGAAAACTTTGCTGGATGTGGAATTCTAACTTCACCACCACAATAGGGACACTTATCCCTTTTTAAAGTGTATTTTCCGCATTTAACGCATTTCCTAAGAAGCCAGACCATTATTTTTCCCTTTTGAACGTTCCTTCTCCACCCATCTTAGAAATTGCATCCAACACCATTCCGACAGATTTCTCCAAGACTTGTTCGGCGGTTTTATAATCCTCAGCTAAAACTTCAATTGCATATCTCGGAGGAGCAACAACGTAAAGCCTAACTTGAACACCCGGCAAATCAACCGCTTTTCTGGCTGTTAACAAAGCTTGCTTTATAATCTCAACACCATTCGGTTTGTAAGATTGAAGTTCAAAAACTCCCTTAATTTTAACCATTGAAACGCGAATCTTTTCCTTAGCTATTTCCTCCAAAACAGTGGCTATTTGTTCCGGCACTCCAACCTTAACAAGAATTTGAGCGCCTTCCTTAACGGCTCTTTCAAGCCCCTCATATATTCCACCGAATTCATTTTCTAAAATAACTCCAGCTTTTTCATAAAGCTCCGAAACAGACATACCAAGTTTTTCAGCAGCGCTTCTCATCAACCCCTCAGTTTTCCTCTCTCTTTTCCATTGAAAGATTTTTTCAATTCTTTCTCTCTTTGTTACTCTCCTAAGGGAAAGGTCCACGTGTCCTTTTGCTGGGTCTACCCTCAAAACTTTCAAAACAAGTTTTTGTCCTTCACGAACAAAGTCGCGTATGTTCCTAATCCAAGAGGACGACACTTCAGAAATATGCAACAAACCTTCTTTTCCATATTCGTCAAGTGTAACGTAAGCGCCGTAATGAGTAATTCGAGTAACCGTAGCGACAACTAAATCGCCTACTTCTGGCCACTCACTCTTTTTTATAGCCATTTCTACCACAACTATTCCAATACAGCTACTATTTCACCTTTTATTTCGGCTTTTCCACCTGTTGGTTCAGCTAGCACTGCACCGCAAACATTGCATTTAACCACGTTACTTGCATGGCTGAAAAGAAGCTGTTCGTTTCCGCAATCTGGACATTTGACTCTAATGAAACGGCTTCTGGGCTTCGGAATTAGTTTTTCCCATTCACTCATGAACGTTCACCATTCTATTCTATAACTAATTTACGCAGACGAATTCCTTCCCTATGCCTAGTGTAACCGCAAACTTTACACTTCAACTTCAAAGTTTGCTTTTTCGTTGTTTTTGCAAATTTGCGTTGAAGAGGATATTTTTGGCCACCATATCCCTTCTTCTCTCTTTTATGATGTCTCTCTCCTTTCGCAAGGGCCCTACGTTTACCCGCCTTATACAAAGTAACCGTATGAGTTTGATGAGCCCTGCAACGGGGACAATATGTAACTATTTCTTTAGGAACCTTCATTTTTACCACTGCATTTAGCTACATGACAACCCAGACAAAAATATTTAACTCTTTCTCGTACATCATAGCTAGTCGGTTTCTATTTTAACGGCAATTCCCTGCTTTATCAAGAGTTTTGCATTCTCAATTGGCAGAGAAGCAACATCCTCAACTTTGAAGGGTCCGTAGGTTTTTAAATCTACACCGACAATTGCTGGAACGTCCTTGAGAAAACGTATAACCATTTTGTTTAATTTTGTTTTCTTTTTTGTAGGTTTAAGTTTTCCTTGAAGAACGCTTTCAGTCAAATTATGGAAGTAATCGCTTAATTCTCCAACATTTTCTCCTATTTTCTCTTCTTCTTTCGTTAGGCAGTTTTTAGGAATACCCTTTCCAGATGCTAATGCCTTTGCAATTTTGTTTATTCGAAGTTGTAAAAGTTCTGTTACAAGTTTTTTCACATTCTCGGTTTCATTTTTCAATAATTTTGCCTTGACGGTTTTTGTGTCTAGCATTCTTTTTTCTTCGCGAAGTTTCCTCGTGTATTCAGCAAGTCTCTCATAGAAGTCCTTAGGGAGAGGTTGAAGCTCCGAATTTTCCTTTTCTGTTTTCCATGCTTGATAAAGTTCATCATACACTCTAAATCACCTCAGCAACTCCTTTGCAAAGAAGAAACATCGCTGCAGCCATTGGTAACTCCACTTTTTTATTGTTGAATGGTCCAAAGACTTGATTGTCGATTGTTATTTCTGGGGCTTCGGAAACTTGGATTGTAAGGGTACCATTTTTGAATACTACCGCTTCTTTTAGTGGTTCAAAGGCTTCTATTTTACTTAACGGTATTTGCATTTTTTTAAGAGCTGTTTTTCCATGTAAACTGTTATTGAGCCTTATTAAGCGATGTATGTCCGTAGTGACAACTGTATCAATTTTTGAAGCTTGGAGTTTTGCTCCAGCTTGAGCGATTTTCATCCAGCTATCAGCTCCAATTCCCTTTAATTTCCATGGAGTTTTATCCTTCCAGCTTTCAATGAAAACTTCTCTTTGCCTAATTATAGTTTTAATAATGTTTCCTCTGAGTCCAAGCTTTTTTAGGTCGTTTCTAGAAGCGTTTAACAAGAGTTCGTAGACCCCTTTTGCAATTCTACCCGCCCATCCAGGATGGTGAAGCTCCGGTCCATTCACTACTCTTGTTTTTCCAGCAGTTTTTAAACCGTGAAATTTGGGGTCTAAACCTAATCCAATGATGTAATCTACAATTTCTTTCCTTGCAATTGAGTCCAGTTCACGTATAGTTTTGCTTTCAACATGAACATGGTAGCCCCTATGTCCAGAAAAGTATATTTTGAGTTCTTTCTCCGAAAATCCAAAATCGTTAGTTAGCATTTCTATGAGCTTTATTGTTTCTTGTTTAGCTGTTTCAAGGCAAATTTCACATGGCCATGTTTTATCTTCAAATTTTTGTGAACCGCACTGTGGGCATTTCTCGGGAGTTTGACCTTTTCCTTTAAATCCACAGTTTACGCACATCCAGTTGTCATGGATTTTGTTGCAAGGTGTTGGTATGTGGTCTGCATCTATATCGAATATTAGGTCGGCTCCAAGCCAGCCTTTATCTTCCATGCTTGCTTCCGGATTTTCGTAGTAAGCGCATGAGTAATAAGCGTTGGAGGGAACCAATTCGCATAAAAACTTTCTCAAGTTTTCTCCGTTTATGAAGCTTTTATGGCGAAGCATACCACCTTCGAACGGTGTAAAGCCAAATTCACGCTTTTCAATTTCAGGAGGGAGCTTTTCCAGTGGAAAATGTTTCTCGTAATAGCTTTGGAACATGCCTTTGATAAAATTACGCGTCTTCAATTCTGTCAATGTTATGTTGTTCTTCCTTGTAAGTTATTCTCTGATAAATTCATAAAGGGAACTTAAATATTTCAAGTCTGTGTAGATGTAGGTTTGCTATAGGGATGGGATTGAAGGTATCTGTTGTCATTAGAACAAGGGACGTTGAGAAGCATTTTGAGAGTTTATTACGAATGCTTATGGCTCAGACGCTTGTTCCTTCAGACATAATTGTTGTGAATAATTATTCTTCCAAGGATAAGCTTATGCAGATGAAATGCATTGTGAGGAAAATGTTGCGTGAAGCTAGAAAGCGAAAAATTGCAACAAAAATGAAGTTGGCGTTGATTTCAGATGAGGAATTTTCGCATCCTTACTCCACCAATTTAGGAGTTAAATTAGCTGAAAACGAGCTTGTTTGCATAACTAATGCTCACAGCTTACCCGTATCCAACTTTTGGCTTGAAAATGGAGTTAATCATTTTAGAAACAGCAAAATTGCATGCGTTTCCGGCTATTTCTTTCCAGATGAGAAAAATGATGTGATAAGAAAGGTAAGTAAAGCGTTCTATTACTTGTCTGAAAGATTTTTCTTGAATTTAAATTGGTGCTCCACCGTTAATTGCATCATTAGAAAGTCATTGTGGAAAGAGTATCCTTTCAACGAGGGACTTCCGAGGATTATTCCAGAAACAAGAAAATACGGGTTGGAAGATTATGATTGGAGTAAGGAAATGGAAGCTAGAGGATATAAGATAGTAATAGACCGAAACTTCAGTGTTTATCATTCACATGAAGAGGGACTTAAAGAAGTTAGGAGAAATTTAAAGAACTACTTTGTTTATAGTAGAATTCAGAAGAAAATTGATAGACTTAAAAGACCGAGGAAGTCCTATAGCAGAGTTGGAAGTAGTCAGATAAAAGTTGTGGAAATTTTATAGAATTGTGTCTTTTACAGCTACTTCCTTCACGAGTTTGTATGCGTTAAGTAAAAACTTGTACCATTCCACAGTTTTTGTTTTAATTGAATCAGACACCTTTCCATCTTTTAATGCTTCATAAACTTCTTTTGCACCGTCGCTAATGGAAAAGTTCGGTTTAAACCCTAATGTTCTCTCTATTTTGGTGAAATCTACTCGATAAGACCTTTTATCTGGGCTTCCATACCATTTTATTTGCGGAGAAAAACCTAGGCTTTCACATATTAAGTTTGCGAGTGGTAATATCTGTATATTTTGAGCATTTGAGCCTACGTTGAAGATTTGTCCATTAACCTTTTCTTTAGGGCTTTCAATAACCGTGATGAAAGCTTTTGATGTATCTCTAACATGCACAAAAGGTCTCCATTGAGTACCGTCTCTCATAACTGGAATATATCCTTGTTTGAATAATCCAAGAACCATTCCATTAACGGCTAAATCAAACCTCATTCATGGAGATAATCCATAAACCGTTGCTTGGCGCAAGGCTGTAACCGTAAAATTGTTATCAGCTAACGGTAAAATGTCCTTCTCCGCAAGCACGTTACTCTTGGCATAGGTAGTAAGCGGGTTTGTTGAGGATTCTTCGTTCATTATTCCCTCTTGAAAACCGTAAACACTGCATGTGGAAGCCAGCACATAACGTTCTACACCATATTCCTTCGCAAGTTTAGCCACACGCACCCGCCCAAGATAGTTTATGTCAAAGGTTTTCGAAGGGTCAAGTTCCCCCGAAGGATCATTTGAAAGAGAAGCTAAGTCTATAACAGCGTCAACATCCCTCAAAATACTGGGATTAAACCAGCGAACATCATCCTTAATAATTTCCAAGTTGGTATCCGACATGACATCTCTCAATGATTCCATACCAAAAAAGAATCTGTCTAAACACTTCACTTTATAACCTCTATCCAAAAGCATAGAAATCATTACCGAGCCTATGTACCCCGCCCCACCCGTTACGAGCACTTTCAAGTCAATCACCTACTTATGCGGCGGTTTATTCCAATCATAAGGTTTTCCAGTTTTAGGATCTATTATAGATGGATCATTCCATGGTCTCCGTTCCTCATCCGGATTTGCGTAGTCATAGAGCCTAGTAACAAAATACAATGTTAAGGAAGGTTTATAGCCAATTGTTTTTGTTCCATGCCAGTAATGCCCTGGAATCCTAACAATCTGAAGTTTGTGCTCGGTTGAAACTATTTCGTCGAGTTGTTTGGTTTGGTCGTCATAGGCACATATTCGCATTGCTCCCTGCAAAACAATGAAGTAGTCTATTTGACCACGTTTATGCCTATGCCAAGCTCGGATTACGCCTGGGTAGCTATAGGATAAATTTGCTTGAACTATCCATTCGTCTCCTAATATTTCTCTCCAGTCTTTACGCAGTATTTCTGCAAAAAATCCTCTCTCGTCTGGTATCTTCTTGAGCTCGAAAACTTTTACGCCTTCTAACATGCCACAGTCCCTTCCTTAGTATCCTACTCGCAAATTATTTAAGGTTTATAGAGTTAGCTAATTCTATGAAATTTTTTATCATAGGCGGAAGCGGCTTACTTGGATATAAAATCGTGAAATTGGCAGCAGAAAGGCATGAAACCTTTTTCACGTATAACTTTCGGCAAGTAAGTGTTGAGGGAGCAACCGCCATAAAAATGGATAAATGTAACAGAACAGAAACCTTCAACATTATTAGAAAGGTGAAACCAGATGTAGTTATTGATACTGCTGCATTACATAATGTTGATTACTGCGAAACTCATCCGGAAGAAGCTTGGAAAGTAAATGTTGAAGGAACCAAAAACATTGTTGACGCTTGCAAGGAGATTAATGCAAAAATCATCTTTGTCTCCACAGACTATGTTTTCGATGGGAAAAAAGGCTTCTATAACGAGGAAGACTCGCCCAATCCGCTCAATTATTATGCAAAAACAAAGCTTGAAGCTGAAAAAATAGTGAAAGAAGCAGGAATACCATTCATTGTGGCGAGACCAAGCGTAATTTACGGCTGGAACCCAAGTGAAACAAAAAGATTGAAATCTAGTTCCGGAAAATCCATGAACTTTGTTATATGGACATTAATGAAACTGAAAAATAAAGAGAAAATAAAAATTGTAACAGACCAATACAGCTCACCAACATTAGCCGACAACCTTGCTGAAGCATTGGTAACAATGGCTTTGTCAGATAAGCAGGGAGTTTATCATACAGCGGGTAAGACATGTCTTAATCGTTATGATTTCGCATTGAAAATAGCCGAAATATTTGGAATGGATAGAAATCTTATAGCTCCTGTCACAAGCGATGTTTTTAAACAAATTGCCAAAAGACCTAAAAAATGCTGTTTAGATGTCAGCAAAGCTGAAAGAGACTTTAAAATAAAATTTTTAACGGTGGATGAAGGGCTTCTCAAAATGAAGGTTCAGCAACGTGAACAAGGCAGTGTTATGGAGTAAACCAATAAATTGGAGTTGATAAAATCATGTTTAATAGGTGCAAAAATTGAAGGGAATAATACTGCATGGCGGGCATGGAACAAGATTAAGACCTTTAACCCACACTGGACCAAAACAACTAATTCCAATAGCAAACAAACCAGTTAGTCAATACGTTTTAGAAAGTTTACGTGATGCTGGAATAAGGGATATAGCCATAGTACTAGGCGACATCTTTCCAGAAAAGGTTAAGGATTACTATGGTGACGGAGGCAAATTTGGCGTAAACATAACTTATATTTATCAAGGTAAACCTTTAGGAATAGCCCATGCGGTTGGACTTTGCGAATCCTTCATAAAAAATGATAAATTTGTGGTTCATTTAGGAGACGACCTCATAAAGGGTGGAATAAAACCGTTTGTAGAAGAGTTTGAAAAATCCGATTACGATGCTCTGATTCTTCTATGTGAAGTAAAAAATCCTGAACGTTTTGGAGTCGCCCAATTCGACGATGAAGGGAACCTTATCAAACTCGTTGAAAAACCTAAAAAACCACCAAGCAATTACGCCTTAGTCGGCGTCTACTTTTTAACACCATACGTCTTCCAGATAATAAAAAAACTAAAACCTTCTTGGCGTGGAGAACTTGAAATAACAGAGGCAATTCAAGGGCTAATAGACTCAGGAAAAAAGGTTCAACATCGCTTCGTAAAAGGATGGTGGAAAGACACAGGAACACCAGAAGACATCCTAGAATCAAACAGACTAATCCTAGACGAATTGGAAACAAAAATCAAGGGAAAAGTGGAAGATGAAAAGTCAATTCAAGGCAGAGTACACATCGACGAAAACTCAATAGTTGAAAAAGGAGCGGTAATCAGAGGCCCAGCCATAATAGGAAAGAACACCAGAATTTGCAGCCAAGCATACATAGGACCATACACAAGCATAGGAAACAATGTAATCATAAAAAGAGGAGAAATAGAAAACTCTATTATAATGGACAACTGCCAAATTGACATCGATGGCAAAATAACTGACAGTCTCATAGGACCATTTTCGAATATAGCATCAAATAACAAGGACAAACCCAAAGGCTGCAGGTTCATAATAGGGGACAAATCACAAATCATTACATAAATTATTTTGAGTGTTGTCGATAAGTTCAATCCATTCTTTCGCTATTTTTCTTTTGTCAAATAGTAAGGCCCTTTTTCTGCATTCTAGACGCATATGCTGAGGATATCCGTTTCTCCATACTTTAATTGCAATTTTTATGAAATCTTCTTCTTGATTGGTAAGCCATCCAGTCACACCATGTAGGATTGTCTCACTTGGTCCATGACGATTAAAAGCTAGAACAGGTGTGCCACACGCCATGCTTTCAACTGGTACGTATCCAAAGGGTTCATCTAAAAAGGGATAAATGGTTAACAAAGCATTCGAATAGAGCTCAACTAACTCTTGATCTTCAATCATACCTAGAAATTCAATATTTGGATGTTTCTTCAATATTCCAGATGGTTTCATTTTAGACCCAAAAACTTTAATTTTAATTCCTGCATCGGCCAATTTTTTGAGCATAAATACGTTGGTTTCCTTTCCGCAATATGTAACTACATAATCTGCTGAAGGTTTGCGAGTCTGCGGCTTAAATAAATTGCAATCGAGTGGAGGATATATAATTCTGTCAATTTTAACTCCGAATTGAGCGTAAATTCTTCGTAAATACTTTGAGTTAGACACAACTTTTCTGCTCGTTCTAGAAAATCTTCTTAGATTCATCATATCAATGAACCTAAAAAGTGGACTCCCTAAATAGTAGGCAATTTTATAATACCAAGGTAAATTACTTTTTATATTTTCTAATGTCACGGAAGGAGGCCCTTGTGCATACCAAAAATCTGATGAGATATCTACGATATTCGAGAAATTAATTAATATTCCTTCATTGTTTTGGATTTTTTTTGAGTTCTGTGAAAAAAGGGATTCTATAAGCCATAATTTAAACCAAACCATAGAATAAGGAGCGGATGAAATCTTATTTTGTAGAGTTTGAGTTGTGATTCCATATTTTTCTAAACGCTTTTGAATAAGTGGATTCATGTTTAAACTTACTATTTCAACTTGATATCCTTTAATTGCAAACTCTCTAGATAGCAAGAGGGGAGGACGGCAAGAGCCATATTCATTCAAGAGCGGGTCAGCGACTACGATGAATTTGCTGGTAATCATTAAATCCCACTTGTTCCAAATTATAAAGTAAATAGCTCATATGCTTTTAGGTCAAATTTTCACTTAGCAAGTCTAGTTTCCAAGCATCTCATCAATGGAGGCAGTTTGTTTTACTATAATACAGTCTAAGTAAACATCAGTCACACGCGATACGTTAATTCCCCTAAATTCAACTAGAGGAGTTAATTCTTCAAATTTAACTGAAAGAGTAAATTCTTGCCAAACATTTGGTTCGGAGAAATTTTTCCCAGTTAGAACATATTTAGCCAGTATTTCCCTACCGAAATTTTTCGCAACATCCAAAGTAATAATATAATCATCTGTAGGATTAGCAATTTTCAGCCTGAATGTTACTTGATACTCCCCAGGGGGCATCCAAAGGTAAGGTCCATACCAAAAGAAAGGTTCCCTGCTTGGAAGAGAAGCTTTGTGAAGAAGGACATATTGGCTAATAGAAGATGAATCGTAAACTAAGTTCCCATAGAAATCTAATTTTTTCCACTTAATAATCAGCTTGTAGGGAGCAAAGAAACGTAGTTTTCCTTTGTATCCTCTTTCATAAAGTAACAATCCATTAGCTTGTCCCATAAGGCCAAAATTTCCACTTTTAACATATTTTTCTACAATCTCATTGAATGGCATTGAAGGTGCACCATACCTTGCAACATATTCGTCTATAGTTGGATACTTATAGAACCATTCTGAAGAAACATCTATTAAAATATAATCAACTGGAGTGATGTTCCAATATGCATAAGAATAGAGGGAATTGGAAACATGGGGGAAGTACTCATTCTGGGTCAAAATATGCGGATTGTTGCTTAAAGGAATTAGCGAAATAAGCTGATTTTTCGCACTGTTATCTTCACTTATGGTGAAATTGAAATTTTTCAAAACAATTGGTGTGGTAAAGAACAAAGTAACCAGAGTAGAAATTAGCATTATAAGGAGGATATGCGAAACAACATAGTTTCTAAAGTGAAGGTTATCAATTTTTGATGAAATTCTCTTAATGCCATGTAAAGCAGCGACAAAAACTGTAGGTATTAACTGAAGATGATAATAAGAGATTATTCCAAAATAGTTGGGATTAGATGCAAGCATAAGTTCCATTAAAGTCGGAAGAAACAATAAGATTGAAGGAAAATCCAAAAAAGAAAACATGCATAAGGGCAAAAATACCGCAGCAAGAAAGATCAGCTTATCAATGGGAAGATAGCAAACGAGGTGACTAACAACTTTTAAAGGATTACTGATTATGTAGACCAAAATTCCTCCTATTCCCCCGCTTCCTCCTATCTCTCCATAAACATTTTTTGTGTGATGCACATATCCATGATCCCATAAGGCGCCGTAACCATCTAGCTCCACAAAATAGCTTATTATATAAAAAGCAACGAAAATAAAAATAATCCCGATGAAAATGGTGATCAATGAGATAAGCATAGCTTTATTGATTCTCTTCTTAACAAGCAATTTAATATTTTTGAAGAAACCATAAAGTCCTATGCCTATAACAACCAAAGGGGTATCTTCCTTTACCATTAATAATAATATTATAAATAGAAAATACATATTCCATTGCTCCCTTTTGAAAAAGTAAAGAGCGGAAAAACACAAAAGCGGCACAAGTACTTCAGGATGAAAATCACATAGATTAGAAACGTGAAGTAAAGGATAGAGGAGGAATAATCCGGAAAAAGCTAATCCATATCTAGCATCCTCAAATTCTTCCTTTGAAATAAAATATAAAGGTAAAGCGCTTAAGGCAAGAACAATAGATTGAATGATAAGAAGCGTTATAGAGCTCTGGTAAATAGCATAAAAAGGAAGGAATAAGATCAATATAGGTGAGAAATGAACATGAAAATGGCTTCCTAACTCCAAATTATTGTAGAAGAACTTATGGAAATTTAACGTGGTATACAATGATTGAGAGAAAACTCCGAGGTCCCATGAAAACACCCTAAAATTATAATATCTCATTAAAGACAGATAACTCATAAATGAAGCATAAATAATCATAAACATAAAAAGTGTTAATTCAATCTTTTTTCTAATAACAAAGAGGAAAAAACCTTCAATTTTCTCTTTTAATATGTCGATTAGTCGCTGAACTTTTTTCATAACATCTCTTTCAGAAAAACTAGTGACCTCATTTATTCAATAAAGTTCGATAGAGTTCCATATGTGTTTTGGCAACATCCCTCCAATATCTCTTCCTGAAAGCCCTTTTTAAGTTTAAGGAAATTTTTCTTCTAAATGCTGGATTTTCGAGCAAATATTTAAGTGCATCATAGAGTTCCGTTGTAGTTCCGTGGCGAAGCATCACACAACAATCTGACCTTCCTTTAAATTCTCCTAAAAATTTAGGGACTCTATTACATATAACTGGCTTGTTAAAATCAGAAACCCTTGCTAAAGTACCACTCGCTTCTAAAAATTTTGTTTCACGTGATAAAAGAACAATAATGGTTGCGTTTCGAATAATATCATCCAGTTCCTTCTCACTTACAAAATTTTTTAAAGAAATATTAGAGCAGTTCTCTAAATTTTTAATTAATTTTCGGAAGTTTGTAAAGTATTCCTCTGAATCATGCGGGTGTCTGCCACCAATCAATATGAGATTAATGTCAGGATATTCAACGCGAAGTTTAAGAAAAGCTTCAATTAAAGCTTCTAATCCTTTGCTCCGTCTAACAAACCCAAGTGAAATAATGTTCAAATTTTTTCTTTCAGAAATATCTTCCATACATTCCTCTCCAATTTCAGCTTTTTCAACCCCGTGTGGAATTATAACAAGCTTATTTTCATCACATCCATAATCTTCTTCTAGAGCTTTCTTCATCAAAACATTATGAACTATAACTTTAGAAGAAAATAAAGTTAAAAGCTTTGTAATTACAAAAACAACATTTCTTATCATGCAGTCTATCAACCTTTTTTCGGAGAACGTTACATCCCTCCTTATGACCGAATGTAAAGTTACAACTACAGGCTTCTGAGTTATACATAGAAGTAAAAGAATAAGATATGGGAAAAAACAAGTTATAAGCGGACTACCGTACAGAAGCCAACCGAATTGTATGTGAAAAACGTCTGCTTTCGATTTTATCATTTCATTTAAGATGCGTAGTAGGCAAAATGGATTTTCTCTTTTCCAACTCCTAATTAGTTTAATATTAAAAAATTTAGAGGAGTCAAAGTGCCCCCTAAAATTTACCTTATTTGCCACTATTATTACCTGCGCGTATTTTGCAATTTGGCTGTACAGTTTAGCTGAATAAATAGCGACTCCCTCACGATATGGGGGCCATGTCGTAACTGCACATATTCTCAAAATCAATCCCTTTTCTGTATCATTAGACTTTAATCATTATTCTTCTCTTAGCTTGAAAAGCATTACTCCATCTTCTTCCCTCAGCGTAATGTACTTGTCAGAAGAAACGAACTTATCTACAATAAGTTCTGCAGCAGAAGCAGAATACGGTTCGCTTTTTATGTCGACGAATACGTATTCTATTTTTACTTCACTTAAATTATTCAAAATTTTCTCAGCGACTTGACGATATTCCTTACCCCATATTGGACATGGTATGGTGTAGGCATCAAATCTGGATGATAAATGCGGAAAGATGTTATTTTGTGTTAAAACCGAAGCGTTTTGAGGGATTTCAGCCATAAAACTGTAAATTATTTTTTCATGCCCACTGTCTACCTGGAGTTCTCTAGAAGTAGATAAAAGAATTGGAATGAAGAATAAAGAGGATAGAATACATAATAAAAGACTTATTTGAGCTATTTTTATGGTATGAATATTAAAATGGAAGATGCTTCTGAACTTTAAAATTCCTCTAATAAGGCCTACAAAGAAAAAGGGAACTAAAAACGCTGGATAATGACTTTGGATATTATAATATGTGGAATAAGAAGAGAAAAAGCTTATGAAAAGAAACGGAATAGCAGGAATCAATGAATCCAAGCTCAGAAATGGTAAAAAAATGCAAGGTACCAGAAACATCAATAGATAGAATATCTTTGAAATTCCATCGTAGGTTAAAGACACCCAAGCACTAGTAGGGTTCATTATAATTTTCAATGGAAGATCCATAGGGCCTTTGGCACCAATTAGTCCCCACTCATTCCATAAAGAAGATGTTCCCGTCCATCCAAAAAAAATTCTCATAGCTTGCGCTAAGAAGAAATAAGGGATACTGCTCGCTAAAATAACTAATGAAGCTTGAAAACCTCTATTTTTAATTGATTTGTAATACCACATACCATATAATCCAATAAACCCGATTACTGGAGCAGAAGCTTCATGTGTTAATAGTCCTAATATAACAGCTAAAGTGAGTTTTTTAAAATCTCCTTTTACCAAAAAATAGACAATAAAAAGAAAAAGCGTAGTCATAATGGATTCTAAACAGAAATCAGAAAGGGCAACCCCTTGTAAAGGAGGATATAATAAATAAAAAATTCCGAATGCCATTGCAGTTTTTTCTTCTTTCAAGAAGAAGTTAGCTATCTCATATGCCGCTATTGCCCCTAAAGCAACTATCAACGTGCTCATAAACAGCAAAAATTCAGGTCTGGGGCAAATAGCATAAAATGGAATCAATAATAGAAGTATTGGACTAAAATGTGCCCCTAAAAAGCAGCCAGTTCTGGTATAAAAAGGTTCAACTGTATAGTATAATAGTCGTCCATGTAGAGTGCTCCAAAAAGCTTGGTTAAATATTCCCAAATCCCAGGCATAAGTACGAAACCGCCAGTGTGCATTTAATTTAACCAAAAAATAGACAATAACATAGATTGTTATCGCAATAAGCACGTAAACCTTATACCCAATTTTCATTCTCAAATACGGAAATCCCTTTTTTAGTTTAGACAGAATTCTCTGCAACCTCCTTAAGCATCTTTAAAAATTTGGGAAACACCACATTTACGTCGTACTTCATCACTGCATCCCGCATTTTTTCACTAATTTTTATATACTCTTCTCTTCTCGTTCGCCAAATGTTTTCAAGTTCATATATTTTTTCCGCAAATTCCTTTACAGAATTTACGTAAAAAAGGGGCAAATTAAGGCCTCTAATAGCTCTGGTTGTCAAGGTGATTATTGGAACCTTACAAGCGGAAGCCTCAAGCAAACTCATAGGAAAAACGTCTACTTCACTTGTATGTACCAAAACGTGAACCCTTGAATATAATTCGATAAGTTCTCTGATATCAGTTATCAAACCTAAATTTTTAACATTACCGATATTTTTTAAGTTGGGCCCTATCGCGAAAAAATCAATTTTCCTTCCCTTAAAGAAATTTGCAATATTAACGAATGAAGAAAAACCTTTCGTTTTTCTCCCGATAAAAAGCACAGAAAACCTTTCGTTTTTCTCTCCAACTGGTTTAAATTTTGATGTATTTATCCAGTTTGGAACATAGTATATGCGTATTCCTTCTTGAAATTTTTCAAGAGCTGCTCTATTAATAACATGAATTGCATTAAAGGCACTCAGATGTTTTCTCCCAATTTCATTAAAGTATAAATATGAAACAAATCTTGTAAACCCAAATTTTTTGACAAAACTTAAATGAGTAATGTAATTAATCTTGGGATGCTGAAGCTCACGTAAAAAAACGAATGAGTGGATAGCACATATTTTAGGGCAATTCCCCAGAAATAAATGATGCACTAAGGGGGCATAGATAAAGTATGCAACGTCTGCATCATTAATCTTATGAATGAAACTTTCATGATATTCCATTCCTCTAAGTATCTCACTAACGTTAACTGCCCTACGGCCAAAGGGTAATGCGTAAATCACAGGCTTGTGTCCTCTTTTTCTCAATTGTTCTGCAACATCAATAATAAACCGTTCACCACCTCCCTGGAAAGTAAGGCTGTAATGATGGCAAAGAGCAACTTTCATAGGTTCTTCATGTAATGAGGTTGAACAATTTGTTTTAAAGCCTTTTCCATAAAATTATTGCGAATACATCTACCGCATACTTCTTGTTATATTTAAGATATATTTATTCAAATCATCTATCTTTGTTGGAGCTGGCTTTACATACTTCCACTCAGGTATAAAGATACTGATGTAGTCTTCAAATTTTGCGGTTAGTACGTAAGAAGCGAACTCTTTAATTTCGTTTAGTGTAAGTTTTGATTTTCCGGTTTTTCTGCTTGTGAATGTTATTGGAATTTCAGCTAAATAGAAGCCTTTTTTTGAGGCTTGTCTTATTGTTTCTATTTGTATTTCGTAAGTTTGGCTGTTTAGATTATTAATTATCTTTGTTAGGAGTTTCCTTGAGTAACATCTGAAACCGCTTGTACAGTCCCGTAAGCTTGTTTTTAGGATAATTGATGTAAGTAAGTTTGCTGTTCTACTTATTATCATGCGGATAATGCTCCATTTCCTTACGCTTCCGCCTTTGCAGTATCGGCTTCCTACTGTTAGGTCGTATCCTTTTTTTGCGAAGTGAAGGAGTCTTGGTATGTCTTTGGGGTTGTGGGAAAAGTCAGCGTCCATTGTTATAATGTATTTGGGTGGATGTGGTAGTGAGAGTAGGAATTTAAATCCGTCGGTAATAGCTGATCCCAGCCCCATTTTTCGTGGTCTTTCATATAGAATTATATTATCGTATTTTCGTTGGAGTTCCGCTACTCTTTGAGCTGTTCCATCTGGACTTGAATCGTCAATTACAAGTATGGTGCAATCTAAATCCAGTTTTTCGATTTCGTCGATTATTTTTTTTATGTTTTCTGCTTCGCAATAAGTTGGTAAGAGTATGGCTGTTTCTGATTTTAAGTTAAAGTTTCCTCTTATTCTAGGTAGATAGATGCCTCCCACTCCCATTCTATATCCATCAGATTTGGACTGAGAGAGGGAATTCAATTTTTCACCAAACAAATGCATTTTACTTTGGATGTTATTTAAACGATTTTCGTCAGTACGTCATATGTTGTATATAAAAATTTACGCGGTTTGCTTTCATTTTATTTA
>JAOZNA010000081.1 GCA_029934005.1 Candidatus Bathyarchaeota archaeon | reverse complement strand
CAAGTGTACATGTATAACAAATAATGCAACGGTAATCTGGAAGGATGAGCTAGATTGTAGCTATGGTCCCGCATGGGATGCTATGACGACGCGAGTATGCTCAGAACCACTGCTGGAAGTGAATAAGACTGGGGACACCAAAGGAATGATTGGAGAGACCCTAAACTTTAACATAACAATAACGAATGTAGGTGGCAGCGAGGCTGCCAACATACATATAATAGATGATTTGCCATACAACTTAACACTCCTAACCTCCAGCATACCCTACAATTCCTATGATCCCTCAACTGGAAGAATAATATGGAACCTAGCAAATCCAATTGAATCAGATGAAACCGTCCAGATAAGTCTTACAGTCAATGTGACTGATGTAGAATACGACGGAATACTTGTTTTCAACAACGTATATGTCAATTGGACAGACAGACTAGGAGAAAATGCATATGGGCCAGTTACCGACATACATCCAGTTCAACTTTTCATAAGGCCCTACGCAGAAGTCTCCAAGTATGGTCCATTAGAGGCTTATAAAAACTCAACAATCACCTACATAGTCGAACTATACAATCCGACAGAATCTACACTCACGGAAGTAACGCTGACAGACTATCTACCTGACGGCGTCATCTACAAAAATTCAAGTCTAACAGGAATTTATGACAGCGCCAGTCACACAGTCACATGGACAAGCATCACTTTAGCGCCGGGACAAGCCATAAACTTCACTATAGAGGTTTATGTCCATCTTCATGTGCCTGCAAACGCTCTGATCGTGGATGAGGCAATTGCAAGTTGGAAGACAGGCTCTGACCTCGACATTCTAATAACTGAAATTCTTGGGCAGCCATCAAGGCCAGTAGGAGGAAAAATAGTAGACAACTATAATATACAATTTTACACAATAATAATGGCAATAGCCATAACAGCCGCAGCTATAGGCTTACTGACAAAAATGAGGAAATATAGACTGCCTAAAGAAGACTATTTCACACAGTAAAACTATCCTTTCACAACAGCCAATGGAACCATTCTGGCAACCTTTGTTGCTATTCCAACTTGGTGGCTTACTTCGGCTACGCGATCCACGTCTTTGTAGGCGGGGTCTGCCTCTTCAGCCAGCACAACTTGGCTTGCAGCCCTAACAACTATTCCACGTTGCTCCAACGCTTTTTTAACATCGCCTCCATAAAATCTTCTTTTAGCTGCTGCTCGACTCATCATTCTTCCAGCTCCGTGAGCTGTAGAGCCGAATGTTATTTCCATCGCCTTTTTTGTTCCAAGTAGAAGCCATGAGCTTGTTCCCATGCTTCCGGGAATGAGTACTGGTTGACCAACAGCTCTGTAATCGGCTGGGACCTCCATTTTTCCAGCTGGAAAGGCTCTTGTAGCTCCTTTACGGTGTACCCAAACCTTTCTGTTTTGTCCATTCACTCTATGGACTTCTATTTTTGCAATGTTGTGGGCTACGTCGTAGACTAGGTTTAATCCTAGTTCTTCGGCTGGTTTTTTAAAGACTTCTTCGAAGCTTTGGCGTACCCAATGCATTATTGCTTGGCGGTTTGCAAATGCATAGTTGACTGCGCATGCCATGGCTTGGAAATAGTCTTCGGCTTCCTTGCTGTTTCCAGGGGCGCATGCAAGTTCACGATCTGGGAGAGCTATTTTGTATTTATGAACTGCTCTTTCCATAATTCTTAAGTAGTCTGAGCATATTTGGTGGCCGAATCCGCGTGATCCGCAATGAATCATTACTGTTACTTGTCCTTCATGTTCTATTCCGAAAACCTTTGCGACTTCTGGGTTGAAAATTTTGTCTACTTTTTGAATTTCAAGGAAGTGGTTTCCAGATCCGAGGGTTCCGATTTGGGTTAGTCCACGGTTTTTCGCTGTTGTTGAAACTTTGTCGGGGTTGGCGTTTTCCATGCATCCTTTTTCTTCGCAGTGTTCAGCGTCTTCAGCCCAGCCTAATCCTTGGTCAATAACCCATTGAACTCCATCAAGTAGAAGTCGATCTAGCTCGTGAACGGTTACTCTAAAGTCTTTTCTTCGACTCCCAAGTCCGCATGGAACATTTCTGAAGATTACACTTGTTAGGTCGGCAAGTTTAGGTCTGATGTCTTGTTCGGTCATATTTGTTGTTATTAAGCGTACTCCACAGTTTATGTCGTATCCAACTCCGCCTGGACTGATTACGCCTTCATCATAATCTGTTGCAGCTACTCCGCCTATTGGAAAACCATATCCTTCATGTCCGTCTGGAAGCGTAATTGAATATTTATAAATTCCTGGAAGATGCGCCACGTTTGCGCATTGTTCAAGTGTTCGGTCAGTTTTCATTTTCTTAAGTAAATCATCATCTGCAAAAACCATGCCTGGCACTCGCATTCCAGGCTTATATTTGCGTGGTATTCGCCAAACATATTTGTCAATTTTTTCTAAAGGAACTTGAGACAACTTGAAACACCTCTAAAAGGTTGTTGGTTGTTGAAGCATATAAATAATTTTGGTGTAAAAACCAAAATTTTATTTTTGGAACTTCTTAAAGTAGGCAATAAAGCCTTCGATGTTTTGTAGAATTATTCCCCGACTCATTATAGGGTGATTCTTAATGTAAGGTAAAGCCTTTCTCACAGCTGAATCTTCTTCAATTATTCTTTCCCTAATTCTTTCTAGGTTTTCTCCGTTTTTAAGTCCTTGCTTGATTATTGAAGCCCAAAGCTTAAGCTGGTTGGCATAAGTATCAAGTTTTCTTAGGGCATCATCGGCTAAGCCAAAATGGGTATAACAAAGCTTTTTCGGTTCCAGCTTTTTCAGCTTTTCTATAGAATCTAAAATCATGTGTAGAACAAGCAGTGGAGGAGTTGTGGGAACAATTACATCTAAGCTTCTAATGTAAATGCCAGCGGTATCGCCTGGAAAAAGAATTTTATTTGATTTTTCGAAAAAGCTTATGTGATGCGATGCATGCCCTAAGGTTTCAATGATTTGAATTCGAATCTCATCTCCTAAATCCAGTTGCATATTATTCTCGGCGGGTATCATACGATCCTTCGGAATAGGCTGAGGTTTTCCGTAAAAATCTACTATTTTTCCTAATGCTTTTCTAGCTTGAACCCAGAGAGTTTGTGGATTTTCCAGGTGTGGAATACCTCTTGGATGAACAATTAACTTTGCATTCGGCAAATGTTCAAGAAGGGTTCCAGCTCCACCTCCATGGTCTAAATGGATGTGAGAAACCATAACGAAGTCTATTTCATCTGGTTTAACGTTAATTTCTTCTAATCCTTTCAACAAGTTTGGAACGGTTAATGTAGGACCAGTTTCAATTATGGCAGTTTTTTCTCCTTTAAGCACATAGGAAGCTATGAAATTTTCGAAGTCGGCTGGTTTTAGGTCTATCAGAAAAATTGCATCATTAATTTTCTGCACAGGCATGATTTTCACCTTAGTTAAGGCTTAATGGTTTGTAATGTGTTCTAAGAAATCAGTTTATATAGTTTCTTGCAGAAAAGGTTCTAACAATAAATTTGTTAATAAGATTATGTTGTACGTCATATTGGGTAAGATTTGAATGCTTGTAAAAGTAGTTCGGGAGTTAACACCTGAAGAAATCTTGCAGAGGATTAAAAGTTTTGAGAAAGAGTTAGGAATGAGCTTTGATGAGTTTGAGGAATTTTTCTTAAGTGGCAAGGTTGACAGGCGTTTTTTAACGTCCTATTTTGAATGGGCAGGCTTAGTTCACGCCTATCGTGGTTATGTTGAAAGCGGAGAATTGGACTACATAGTGGAAGAAATTATAGACCTAGAACCCGAAGAAGTCGCATTACTTACTCCTAAAAGAATTGAGCTTCTTTATAGTCTTGCTAGTTTAAGAGTTGAGTCGATTAATGAGTTGGCACAAAAGGTGAGGAGAAACGTAAAAAATGTTTATGAAGATTTGCAAATTCTTAAAAAACTTGGTTTCATAAGGTTTAGAAAGCACGGGAAAAGAAATGTAATTCCAGAATGCCTTGTTGAAGAAATCACTTTTCTGTTTAGATGAGGAGATTAGAGGTCAAGTATGAATTTTACAGTGACTTTCTCTGGTTCGCGTATTATTTCCATTTTATGGTAGGTTACTGCCTTTACTCCAACTTTCTGCGGATGTTTTTCTGGATTGAAAGGTTCACCGTAAACCTTTGCCTTCAACCTTAGGCGGTCATTCTCTTCTTTTATTTCCAAAATTTTAAATTTTGAATATAAGTTGCCAGTTAAATCAAATTTTATTAATAATTCCTCAAGCCAATTATAAAGCAATGATGCCTCGTCATGCCCTTCAACATAAATTTCCTCTTCAATTTTAGGCTCAACCTTACTTGTATCAGTCATAGTCTCAAACATAGCCAGAGCTGCATTTTCAAAAGCCTCCGCTAAATCTCGACCATAAGCAGCAATATAGGCGTCAGCCATATGCTCCATAAACTCAAATTTTCGGCTCATAACAGAGTAATTTCACTTAAAAGCCTTATAAACTTAGTCTGAATTAATCCAGAAGAAGGGATGAAAATGGAGGAACTGGACCTAATCATCATTGGTGCTGGACCAGCTGGATTGGCAGCCGGAATTTATGCTGGAAGAAGAGAGCTTAAAACCTTAATTCTAGAAGAAAAAATTGCGGGAGGCGCCGCTGCAGATTCTCCGCTTATAGAGAACTATCCAGGTTTTGTAAGTATAAGCGGTAGGGAACTAATGGATAAAATGCTTGAACACTGTAAGGCTTTTGGGACTAAAATTCATGAGTTTGAGAAAGTAAATAAGCTTATTTTGAATTCAAAAACGAAAATTGTTAAGACTGGAAAAGCAGAATATTCTGCTATGGCAGTAATAATCGCGACTGGTTCCCATCATCGTGAACTTGGAGTTCCAGGTGAAAAGGAGTTTAGAGGAAGAGGAGTAAGCTATTGTGCAACTTGTGACGGTCCCTTTTTCAAAGATAAGAAAGTTGTCGTTGTAGGCGGAGGAAACACAGCTGCAGTTTCAGCGTTATTCCTCTCTGATCTAGCTTTAAATGTGAAACTTGTGCATCGCA
This sequence comes from Candidatus Bathyarchaeota archaeon, assembly GCA_029934005.1. Taxonomy (GTDB): domain Archaea; phylum Thermoproteota; class Bathyarchaeia; order Bathyarchaeales; family WUQV01; genus JAOZNA01. The sequence continues at coordinate 603 of JAOZNA010000081.1, read as the reverse complement.
GAGATCGTTTAAGAGCTGAAGAAACATTGTTCAGAAAACTCCAGCAAAAAGGAGTTGAATTCATCTGGAACAGCGTAGTAAAAGAGATTAAAGGAGACCAAATAGTTCGAAGCTTGATAATATATAATAGGGAAGCTGATGAGGAGATGGAAATAGAAACTGACGGAGTATTCGTCAATATTGGTGAGGAACCTAACAGTGGTATAGCGAAGGAAGCTGGTATCAAAGTGGATGAACGTGGATACATTGTTGTTGATGGAAGGCAACGCACCAATATTGAAGGGGTTTATGCAGCTGGAGACGTTACCACATGCCCTATAAAACAGATTGGAACAGCTGTTGGACAAGGCATAATTGCAGCAGAAGAAGCTTATGGCTATATTAGACAGCCTTACTACTACAAAAGATAGAAAAAATTAGAAATATTTTGGCAAGTTTTCGATAACCGCAACGGTTATTTCAACAGTTTTCTCTACATCACTTAAGCTCAGCAAACTGGCAGGACTATGTATGTACCGTGTGGGAATAGATATTGTTCCACATGGAACCCCTTCACGAGTTAAGGCTATTCTAGCCGCGTCTGTTGTCCCTGGAAGCCCGGTT
>JAOZNA010000023.1 GCA_029934005.1 Candidatus Bathyarchaeota archaeon | reverse complement strand
CCTTCCCGCCTTACAATATGTTCTTCTTCTAGAAGCCTCAAATGGTGAAGCACATTTGAATAGCTTATTCCAGCCTCTTTGGCTATTGCCTTTGCGCTTGAAGGCTTATGCTCTAAAACCATAATTATTCGACTACGTGTAGAGACGCCTTCCCTAACGTTTCGCCTATGAGATAAAAACGCTTTAGGATGAACGCTCATAAGCCTTTCAAATTATTCTTTAGGCATAAACGTAGAAAAGTTTAATGCAAAATTCTGGTCTATGCAAAGTCAGTTAGGCTTACTTGCCTAGGCTTTTTACCCTCAAATAAGTTGTTTATTTCATTCTCTATTAGGGCTATTCGCTGAGCATAATAATTAGGCAAATTATACTTTCTCACAAGATGTTTGGCTGCTTCCAAATATTTTTCTATCCCACCGCGATAAACAGTTAAAGCTAATTTTCCACCACATTCAGGACACTTACCTCTTAAAGGAAGCCTTCTAAAACGTCTATTGCATGACCTACAACGAAATCCTTGCGTGGAAAACGCCCTTAAGTTTCCAGCAATATCACGTATAAAATGGGTTGTAAGCACTTTTTTAGCTACAAACTTGGCATTCACAGCCCTAATTTTCTCAGCAAGTCCAAGTTGCCCATTCAACTTGTCAGTCATCTTTTTAAGCTGCTTATATTTGGTCTCACGAACACCAGCATTTATATCTGACACTGGAACAGTAAACTTAAAACCTTCAAACTGAGCTGGACTCCCAAGCCTATGCTCAACAAGCTCAATAAGTGAATATGCTTCCTTCGCTGGAGCCTTCTGTAGAGTCTTTTCATAAAAAGCTAATGGATAGACGCTGGCTACGTCTAAGTTTTGAGCTTGTCTCTGAACCTCACGCGGATTGACAAATGGGTTAATCAGTAAGGGAGCGTCCATTATTCCGCCAATTTGAGCTGGCAAGTAAACTCTTGAAAAGTTAAGTAGGGTATCAAGAGCAAGCATAAGCGCGTCCTCGTCTCCGTCGCAGTCCCTTCTCTTTGCTGAATGCCACAAAGGATGAGCATAGCAGAGGTTTAGAGGGGTAAAACCAATTATACGCCCCAATATTCCAACACATGTATGGGGGGCCAAACCCACAACTAAATGACCAATCAAATCTTCAATTGACTTCACATTGTAATATCTTGGAAGCCCATAAACTCGCTCAAGCAAATCATCAATGAAGTTCGCAACACGAACAAGGTATTCGGCGCATTTCAAAGGAATAATTACGTCTTGAATTTTAAGTTCGCAAACCTGCTCCATGCTTGTAAGAGGTTTTCCTTCAACATCATGAGTGTAACCAAGTTCCCTAAGCTTTTCAACAGAGACCCTAATCTCAGAAGGTTTAAAGTGAGTTAGAGGGGCATTAGTGGCATCAAACCGAACAGTTCCGTCCTTATAAACAGAAAGCCCATACTTTGCCCTCAAAATCCCCTTCTCAATAGGCTCAGGAGTCTTAGTTTCATTAGTAAGCCCCTTTACTCCCTTCAAAATATTCGGAAACTGCACTCCAATTTTCCTACAAGCATTCTCAAGCAACTGCCTAAAATTGACACCATGCCTCGAAAAACTTCTAGCTTGAGCATTACAAACTGGACAAACGCTCTTCTCACCTAAAGTTCTACCACATATTGGACATTGCCACTCAATACGAGTCTCAACACCGCACTCGGGACATTTCAAATAGAAGGTTACCTTACTGCATCTAGGACATTTTCTCCGAACAAGCTCTACATAAACCTCATCTTTAGTTGAAGCCAACACAAGGTCTCTCTGGGCGCCTCCGGCGAGACCTACAGGGAATAACACGTGAACTAAAGGTTTCATTTCACGCCTTTTAGCCTTTTCAGGTCTCCCCATGCGAGCCCCAACAAGCGTGGGAGCCTTATCCCGCACAACAATACCAGTTAGCATCTTGATAACATCTAAAACGTTTGCATCCTCTGGAACTTTCACATCTAAAGCATTCCATCCAACGCAGAAAGCCAGAATTGAGGAATAGTCTCCTTCAACAACTATCCCGCCATCAACGACTCTATGAGGAACACATAAACGTTCAAGAGCCTTCTTCACAAGCCCCTCAAGCTTGCCTCTAATCTCAGTTACAAGTCCATCCTCAATCTTCAACTCCGAATTCTTAACCCACATCTGCAAACGCTTGAAAACCCATACTGGCAGAACCCCCCAGAAAAACGTGTAACGCGGATGCAAACTAACTCCAAGATGAACAGATAAACCTATGGCTTCCCGTACAGTCGGCACAAATTCAAATGGATTCTCAACAAAACTCCTTAACCTTGCAGCTGGAACTCCACAAACAGAAGAAGCCTTTTCAAAGTCATTTCCAAAATTCTTAGAAATAATAAAGGCGAGTTCTTGACACCACCACTCCTCAACATAAGCAGAAGGAGCCAAAACCTTATTATTATAAAGAAAATCACCATAAGAAATCAAAATATCACCCAAAAAAAGAATTTTCTCAATATTTCTTTCAACAGAAGCAAAATTTTCAGTTGTAACACGAACAACTGAGCCGTCCTTTAACCTTACAACAGGAGCCTCAATAAAATCAACAGGAACAGCAATCCCGCCTTTCCCAGGAAGTTCCAAACGCAACTGTGTACCAGCAGCCACAAAACGCTCTAAAACCATCATGGTTGCTGGGTGAACCCCAACAGCAGCTAAACCAGTGTTCCTTGCTCTTCCATAACGAAGCCTAAAACCACCAGGCTTTGAAGGAAAAGCAAATATGGGCCTCCCAGCAATCACATCGTCGATAAAACCAGCCGACTTACGTTTTTTAATTTCCCCAATATTTTTCAGCCAACTCCAACCTTCAATTCCAAGTTTCTCAACAATCGCCAAAACCTTGGAGGCTCTTCCAATGATACCGTCATTGACAACCCTCAAAGCTCCACCTCTAACCCTATTCGTTTCTATACGGGGCAAGTTACGATAGGAAGAAACCTCAATTGGGTTAGATTCTGTTCCAGTAACTTCTACTGGAATACGTTGAAGAGTCATGCGAAGCTGTTCATCACTAACATGATACTGGAAACGAGCAACTGCACGTTCAAAAAGGCGGACTTCCTCGATAAAACGTGCAATCTCCTCTTCAGTAGGTTTATAACGGTCAAGCCCAAGAAGCTTCCTAACAAAATCTCCAATAACAAGCGTTAATGCCTGTTCTGTTCCACCAGCAGAACGAATGGGACCAGCAAAGTAAATAGCCAAATACTTTGTTCCGTCTGGATTCTGTTTAATGTCAACTTTAGCTACACCTTGCAAGGGAGCCGCAGTTATACCCTCTGTCAAAATTGCAAGAGCAGTGCGAATAGCTTGTTCAGCAGCCTTCTTAGGCTCCAAATGACCAAACTTTCCATAAACTATTTCCTCAGCAATCTTAAATGCCAATTCCTCTCTCGGCAGCTTCTCACTAAGTTTCCTTATGCTTTCAGCCACTCCAGGAGGCCCAACTAACCCCTCAACCAAGCCTGCAATGTCGTTTGCAATTTCGCATTCAACCTTAAAAGAGGGATCTATTCCTTTCTTTCTTGCCTCTTCAGCAATTTCATAAAGTTCCTTCAGTTTACCTTCAAGCTCCTCAACGTATTTGCGATATTCCTCGGTCATAGCCTCAAAGTTCATGGTTAGCCTCCAGTCTAAGTGAAAGCATCCTATGAGAATATTTCACTTTTCTACAAGAATCTAGCAATTACCATTATTGCTCAGTGTAAATTCTACACAAAATTAACGCTGGCCACTTATCCTTGGAACGCCCAGTAGCCTTTTCATAAGCCTCCTTAGCCATCTGCGACCTCTTCTCACAACATTCCCTGCAAATTGCATGCCTCAAATCCGAAGGCCCATCACAACTTCCACAATTCAAAAGAAGAACTTCTCCAAGCCCACGAAGGGTTGTCCACGCAAACTCCTTCTCATCATATTCAGGCTCAAAATCAGGCCAAATACCATAAACATCATCACGATCCAAAGCCTTCTTCACAGAAGCAAAGAACTTTTCAAAGCAAGTCACTTTCTAGCCTCCACACCTCTCCTAATACCATCAACAATATCACTAATAGCCTTTCTAACATCTGAAGTTTCTACCACATTTCCAGTAACAATAATTTCAGCACCAGCCTTAACAGCTTTTTGAGCTTGCTCTCCTTTTCTAATGCCTCCACCAACAATGAGACGAATATCTATAGCCTTTCGAACAGCTTGAATCATTAAAGGAGTAACTGGCTGCTTAGCACCAGAACCAGCTTCTAAATAAATGAAACGCATACCAAGATATTGCCCTGCAAGAGCATGCGCAACAGCAATTTCTGGCTTATCATAGGGTATCGGAGTAGCTCTTCCAATAACGCTTGCAGCTCCACCCTCGCCAACAATAATGTATCCCATCGGAATCGCTTCAAGCCTAAAACGTTTAACTAAAGGCGCACCCAAAACTTGAGCACCTATCAAAAAGTAGGGATCAACAGAATTAAGCAACGACATAAACCATATCGCATCTGCGTATCGGCTGATTCCAGTTACATTATTTGGAAAAAGAATCACTGGAAGACTTGTGATGCGTTTTATTGCCTTTATTACGCTGTCAAGATGGGAAGAAGAAAGGAAGGTTGAGCCTCCGATCATAAGAGCTGAAGAACCAGCCGCAGTAGCTTCCCTTGCAATTTTTGACGCCGCTGAAGGCGTAACCTTTTCAGGATCAATTAACGTGATATGTATAGCACCTTCTCCGTCTATTCTTTCATTAAGGTATTTCTCAACCTTCAGCCTACTTCACCAACTGTTCTTTAGACTTGTAAAATCTGTCAATAAATAAGCAGTAAGCATCCACTTCCTTGAAAACAGGCTTTATATCAAATTCGTCTGTTATCCCGCAACTCCCACACCTAACAACTGCATAAGTATGCTCCTTTGAAATTTCAACCCTCACCGCTTGCTTCCCACAGCCTGGACAAGTAAATATGCGCGGAAGCTTCTTCTTAGGAATACGAATTACTTTTCTGCGTCTACGTCCCATTCCAAATCCTCAAACCTTAAACCTTCAAGTCACAATTAATGGTTTTCTATTAGTGCTTAAATACTTGTCTAAAAATAACGCTTACGGGGAAACTATTGAAATTAACCAAAGAAGTTTTGGAACTCGACTGGGAATCAACAGCGGAAAAAATAAAATTATTCATTAAAGATTATGTAGAAAAAGTGGGAGCAAACGGCGTTGTTATGGGAATTTCAGGCGGAGTCGACAGCTCCACAGCAGCAGCCATCTCAGCACTTGCCCTTGGCGGAAACAAGGTTTTAGGACTCATAATGCCTGAAAAAGAAACATATAACGAAGAAGATATTGAACACGCAAAACTTGTGGCAAAAACTTTCGGATTCGAAACAGAAATAATTGACATAACAAACATCCTCAACGCATTTTATAGCTCAATACCAGCCTTCAAACCAAAACACAACTTAAGTAAAGGCAACATAAAAGCAAGAACTCGCATGATATGCATATATTACTACGCAAATCTTCAAAACAGAATAGTAGTTGGAAGTTCGGACAAATCAGAAACAATGATGGGATACTTCACAAAATGGGGAGACGTAGCAGCAGACATATCTCCATTAATGGATCTCTACAAAACCCAAGTCAGAAAACTTGCACTTCATATAGGGGTGCCAAAAGAAATAGCAATGAAACCTTCTTCACCCAGGCTTTGGCCAAACCAGTACGCCGAAGAGGAACTCGGAATAAAATATGAAGTCTTAGATCTGATTCTTTACGGTTTAGAAAGGTTTATGGAAGTAGACGAAATTGCGAGGCAACTAAAAATAGACCGTGAAATCGTGGAGAAAGTTAGAAGAAGATGGATAAATAATGAGCATAAAAGGCGGATGCCGCTTACGGTGAAACTTGGTTACCGAACAGTTGGAGCTGATTCTCGACTACCAATAACTCTATAACAAAACAAATAATGAAATTACTAACTAAATTGGTTGGTGAAAAGATGAGGATAGCGCTTGCTCAAATAAGCTGTAAAAGGGGAAACAAAAAAGAAAACATTCAAAAGATGATAAAATATGTGAAAAGAGCAAAGGAAAATAATGCGGATCTTATCATTTTTCCAGAGTTATCCATCACGGGATACGTTTTAAGAGATTTAATCTACGAACTGGCTGAAATAGTTCCAGATGGTACCTCAACAAAGGAACTGGAAAAGGTTGCGAAACAAAATAAAATTTACATTGTTTTTGGTTTGCCAGAAAAAAGCGAGAAAGCGGAAGCAGTCATATATAATACAGCCGTTTTAGTTGGACCAGAAGGATATATTGGAAAGTACCGGAAAATGCACCTTCCAACCCACAGCGTTTTCGAAGAAAAGAGGTACTTTAGACTAGGATATGAAATTTCTGTATTCGAAACAGAAATTGGAAGAATAGGATTAATGATATGCTATGACATATTCTTTCCGGAAGTTGCCCGTTTATTAAAGCTTAAAGGAGCCCAGCTAATTACGTGTATATCTGCTTCACCATCAGTACGCAAAACATTCTTTGAAATATTAACAGCAGCAAGAGCCATAGAAAACAACTCCTTCCTCGCATATGTTAATTTAGTTGGAGTCGAAAACGGATTGGAATTTTGGGGAGGAAGCCGATTAATAAGCCCAAGTGGAAACATAATCACAAAAGCAGAATATGACAAAGAAGACTTCATCTTAGGAGAAATAAACCTAAAAGATACTAGGCATGTGGAAACGTTTGTTCCAGTACTGAAAGATTTAAGACCAGAACTTTATGAAAAAATGAAAACTTACGCAGAGAACATGTGAGCTGTGATGTAATGTGTGATATCACAGATTGTGATGTACGCATGATACGCAACGAGGATGTAGAACAAATCCTTATCGGAATCCCAAAAGACCATAAACACATAAGAGTATGCTTGAAACTAAAAAATAAGCAAGTTTTAATATTCCAAGAAGCAACAATAGCCAACATTCTGCGTGGATACATCACCGTGAAAACCCATCCAACCATAAAAAGTCAAAAATTAAGTTTGAAAGCTTTACCAAAGACAGAAAGAAAAGAAGGATTTGCAGCATACCAGCTCTTGGAGTTAAGAATACAAGATGAAGAGATTGAAGAAGAAATAAGCCAGCTTATAAAAGAAGCTAAACGCCTTTAAGCTTCTTAACAGCTTTCTCTATTCTATCCATAGCCTCCTCAATTTGTTCGTAAGATGCAGCGTAGGAAATACGAAGATAGCCTTCACCATACCTTCCAAAACTTGATCCTGGAACAGTAGCTACCTTCGCCTCTTTAAGCAAATATTCAGCAAATTTCTCAGAAGACATTCCAAATTCTTTAATGTTTGGAAACACATAAAAAGCCCCTTTAGGAATCACACATTTAATCCCTGAAATCTCACAAAGTCTCGAACAAATAAGCTTTCTACGCCTATCAAACTCACGCACCATCCCCTCCACAAAGTCTTGAGGCCCCTCAAGGGCTGCTAAGGCTCCATATTGAGTAGGAGTACTAACACAAACAACAGAATATTGATGTATCAATCCCATAGCCCTAATAAGATCTTCAGGTCCCACAGCAAAACCAATACGTAAACCAGTCATGGCATAAGTTTTTGAGAACGAGTTTATGACAATTGTTCTATCTTTCATGCCGGGAAAGGTTGCCATACAATAATGTTTCACACCATCATATGTGATTTTCTCGTAAACCTCATCTGAGATCACGATCAAATCATGCTCAACAGCAAGTTTAGCCAATTTTGATAGTTCATCATAAGAGAGAACACTCCCAGTCGGGTTGTGAGGTGAATTGATCACCATCACGCGTGATTTTTCTGTGATAAGTGATCTCACAGCCTCCTCATCCAACCCAAAATTCCTACTTTCTAATAGAGGATAATGCACCGGAACCCCGCCAGTCAACCAAACTGCAGGTTCGTAGCATAGGAACCCAGGATCCGGAATGAGAACTTCATCTCCAGGTTTTATCACAGCCATTAATCCAAGGAAAAAAGCTTCCATGGCGCCTATAGTAACTAAGATTTGATTTTCTGCGTCATAAGAAAGCCCATATTCTCTTTTCATTTTTATAGATATAGCCTCTAGAAGCTCTGGAATTCCAAAGTTCGGTGAATAATGTGTTTTTCCATTTTTTAAGGCTTTTTCTATAGCATCTATTACATGTTTAGGTGAAGTGAAGTCTGGTTCCCCTATTCCAAGATTTATTGCATTTGGAATTTCTCTTGCAACTTCAAAAAGCCTTCTAATTCCAGTTGGCTTTATTTTTTTCAGTTTTTCAGTAATTCTGGCATTTTTCTGTAACAATTTTCACCAACCAGATTTTTACTCTATTATTTAGGGCTTAAACTAATCATGCAAAGGTATAAATGTTTATCGCATGTATACAAAAGAGTATACCCTTGGAAGGGTTCAGAGGTGAAAAAATGAAATTCGTGGAAAACGTTCAAAAAATGGTGGAATACTCTCTAAATGATCCAATTGTAAAAATACTCTTAAAAAACAGTAATTTAACAAAAACACAACTAGAAACACTATTAATAGATATTTTAGCCGATAATTATTCCGAAAAACCATTAAACTATGACAAAAAAGCTCGTTTAAGGCTAACAAAGCCTCCAGTGACAAGAGGAGCATTCAACAGAACACTTAAACAAGCAAGAAGAAACGTAATAGAAGCAATCTATACAGTGATGCTTTTAGGCTATCTCGGACTATTTGAAAACACAACGCTGACTCCCTATCTTGAAATAGCAAATAAACTTCAAACATACCTAACATCATTTAGAGAAATGACGGAAAAAAGAGAGTTATCAACGCAAAATGTGGAAATTATTCGAGTTTTACGCCAAGAAATAGAAAATTCATTGAAAGAACTATCTAATGTGTGACGTGTGACATCACATAAACCATTAAATAAGAGTCCAAAACAACTTATTTTCCTCAATAAGCAATTTTAAAATGGTTTTAGACGTGATTTGTGATGTCACAATGCATCTCACACACCTTACACACCATAAATCTTAAGTTTAACATGCGTATACTGTGATGTAAGTGTCCTTGTGATATATCACGTAGATATCACGGTGATATTGCATGTTTGAAGTTGCCCTCGCATTAACAATTTTCCTTTTAGCATTAACCATAATCTTCTCATTTTTAATTTACAGAAAGCTTCGTTATGTAAAAGAGGAATACATTAACGCAAAAAACGTGATCGAGGACATCATAGTTAGTTTTAATAGACAATTTGATAGGCAGAATGAAAGGTTTGAGTCAATTACAAGTAAGTTGGATTCAACCCATTTTAAGGTGGAATCTTTAGAAAGAAAACTGGATGAGTATGATGGAAAACTCAAGAAAGTTGAAGAAGAAGTTTCTAACCTGGTTGGAATTAAGGATGAGGTTTCAACAAGGCTTGATGGGTTTGAGAAAAAGCTTGGTGATTTGGAAGTTCAACAGAAAAAGTTTGAGGAAAGGTTATCTGAATTTGAAAGTTTAGAGGTTTCGAATCCAAGAGTGGAATATGAAGAAGCAGAGGATGTTGCTCCAATTCCTATTAGAAGAGAAAAAGTCCTTTCTCGTTTAACTGACACTGAAATTTCAGTTTTGGAAATTCTCGCAAATGAAGGGGCGAAAACTGCTCCTGAAATAAAGGATAGAATAAAGCTTACTAGGGAACATACTGCTCGTCTTATGAAGAAGCTGTACGAACAAGGATATCTTGAGAGGGATACCAGCAAGATTCCATATTCTTATAGGGTAAAGGAAGAAATGCTAAGATTTTTAAAGAAGAAACGTGCCTAAAGCATGGATTTTGCGTTTCTTAACTTTTTCAACCTTTCTTCCATTTCCTCAAGAGATCTAGAAGGAGGCAAGTTATAATCAATCTTCTCTCGGCTTTCTAAATATTCCGGATAGTGAATAACCTTTATTGGAACTGCAAATCTGATTTTTGGCTCCGAAATTAGTAAAGCCTCACCTACATCTAACATTTTAATTTCTGTGTCGCTGTATTCCAGATAAGGTGTGTTCTCGGTTAAGTATAGGCGGTCGCGGCGTAGTTCAGTTTTCATTATTACTTTTGTCCATAGCTCAGCGAAAACATCGGAGTTGATTCTTGACGGTCTTGGTGTAACTGCGTTTAGGCCAACACGGTATTTTCGGTAGGTTAATGCTATGTCTGAAAAAATTGTTTTTGGTTTTGCTGGGTCGAGAAATTCATGAGCTTCTTCAAGCGTTATTAATAGTGTTGGAAGTTTGAGCCATTCTTCATATTTTTGTTCCCACATAATTTTATAGTACCTTGCAACTGCGTAAGCCGTTAGGCACGTTATGTTTTGTTGATGCTCTGAAGTTAAGCCTGAAATGTCTATTAGGCATGTTATTCCTTTGCTTATGTTCTCAATTACATTGTCAATGAAGTTATAGTCGGTGTTTGGGAAAATTTCTGGTGCAGAAGCTAAACTACTTAATTTTAGCATTAAAGCCTCAATTACTCCTTTATGACCGTATCCCACAGCCTTTTTGATGCCCTCATATCCTTCATAGCTGTATCTCTCTAATGCTTCCTGAATCCAGTTTTTCCCAAATTCGTTGAATAATTTTTTAGCTAAACGAGCTTGTGCTAAGCCTAGTTCGGGGAAGATTATTTGTAGTTTGCTGGGATGAATGGAACCTAAACCAACTTGGAGTTTTCCATCTCTAGCAGAGTAGTAACGAACTCTTGTGTGAAATAACGGGTGATCTTTCAGCCCTCTCTGAGGATGGATACCTTTTCCTTCTAACAATTGTCCTGCAAAATCAAAAATTAACCCCACTGTCTTCGGACTATGATCTATAAGTTGGGCATTTAGCACCAGTTCGCAGTTGGTTTTGCCGGATCCAGTCATCCCGAACATTCCCATCATTTTTGGAATGGCTTCAAAGTCTATTCCTACATGACCAAGAACCTTTTCTCCAGATCGTAAACGTCCAATTTTTAGTGGTCCTTCAAGTCTTAGAAGCGAACAGTCTTCTTCAGTTGCGGGGTAAACCTTATCCATATAGTTTGGGTTGAAGGTTGGAGAACGCGTTTTGCCCCCTATTGTTTCTAGGAAGAGTACTGCCTCAACGCTTCTATAGCTTGAGTATGGTCCGAAGGCTTCTTTTCCTTCAGCTTCGCGTAATTGTTCGTCCATTCTTAGAGTTGAACCGCTTCTGGAATTTACGACTCTAGCGTAGAAAGCCCTACTAGCGGATTCTATCTTAACGATCTGACCGAATGATAATTTAGCTTCTTTGTGAAGGAGGAAGGCTACTTTGTCGCCTTGGACTTCGCATACCGATCCTAATGGCTTTTTTTCAAACATAGTCTATTGGCTCCATTTCGAAGGGATATTTTATTCCATGTAATGTTTGAGGAAAATTGCATGAAAGTTCCTCTCTCTGGAGCCTTTCCAACAGCCTACTTTCAGCAAGCTTTTTCCTAACTTGCTCATAATAATATAGAAGCTTAGAATTTGAGGGTCTAGAAAAGTCGTGAGCTAACCATAATACAACGGGGTACCCTAGACATCTCGGATCTTCAGAGATGCCAGTTAGAGGGGAAAGAAGTTCATTTATGTTTTTATTAGTTAGGTATTCCATTATATCGCATCTAAAAATGCGAGGACTACTTTCGCAGAGTTTAATTAATGACACATCGCCGTATAGCTGTTCGTTTTTGTTTGCTTTCTTAACTGGATGGTATACCCAACATGGAAATTTGTTTTCAGCTAGTGCAGAAATGGTAGCTACGAGGTCTCTTCCTTTGTTATCATGCAACATTGGAGACTGCTTACTAATTGTCAATAAATTAATTCCTCTTTTTTGACATTCCTGATAAAGAGAGAGGTAAAATCCTTTTTTCTCACCGAAATAGCTGGCTCCGTCAAGAAGTAAATAATCGTTTTCTTCTAATTTGTCCAGATTTTTGAATGCCATCTCGCTTTCAAGCTCAAACCTTATGGTTCTAACTCTATAATGCCGAAATCTAAGGCTTCCTTCAGCCATTCTTATTCTTTCTTCAAAGTTCCATTTCACATCACGATTCTTAACATATACGCAGGAAACTCGGAAAAGGTAAATTCCCCAATTATGACCTCTCCTTAGTGTTCTAGTTGAGCAGTCAACAGCCATAAACCGAATTTTTGTCACATCAACTTTTTCTAGAGGCTTCAATTTTGCCTCATTAGGAACTTCTATAAGCCTAGGTTCTTCTCGTACTTCAATTTGATTCATGAAAAATCCATTTTGCACGTATTTTTTTAATTTAGTGGCTACCTCGTCAAGATCGTTCTGAATTTTATCATACACTCTATCTACCGCCAACTTGCTTCTTGGTTCTAGATAATAATTGTATTTTTGTCCCCGTTATTTCTCTTACCATCCTATATCGATGAACCCTTGAGTTAGTTTCCATTAAGAGGAATCCTCTGCTTGTTAATCTGGAAAGGTAAGTTGCTACGGTGCTTAGGCTTATTGACTCATTAAACTCCTCCTCATAGGCTTCTTGAATCTCTTTTGACCTAAACCATCCAAAAGGAAAGCGTTTCTCTATTAAATGTTTAATTTTATCTATTTTCGACATACCCCTAGGATTATATGTTGACACTGGACCAAGATTTGGAATTCCTCCTAAGAGTTCAATTAGGTCTAGAATTCGCAATGCTTTCTCACGGGTTACTTGCCCCTCTAAAGTAATCGTATAGCGGTTGCCTTCTACATCGTAAACCTCAATACGCATTTTCCGTGCTGGCACTCATAACACCAATACAGCAACAACAACTCTACAGATTAACAGTTCACAAGTTAAAGGAGTTGTGGTGAAAAACCTAAAAATAAAAACTGAAAAAAGGAGACCTATTAACAAACTAACTTCAAATTCAAGAAATTAAAACTTCACAATATTTACAATTACTCGTTTTTTCTTAAAGAAGAAAAATAAAAGATGGACTTGTTTTTCCATAGGAAATGAAGGGGTCAAAGCTTCACAGTAATTGATACATAAACAAGATAAAAATCCATGAAAGCTTATGTTCTATAAATCATCACTAAGTAAATTTCACATAATATTCACATGAAGTGAAGAACATAACTTCCATTAGAACTTTCCCAAATAATAGCTTAAAGAAAAGTAATGGACTAAAGAAAGAATTTAACATAGACATACGCACCCCTCTATTTCTACTGGAAATACTCCATGATGAGAAAAAGTAGTATCGAGCATGTATGTAGTGTATTGAAAGCTTTATCTGAAAAAACTTGTATTTTGATATAAAGAATATTTTAGTAAAAGAGATAAATTATCAAAACGTTATTGACCAAACGGAGTGGATTCTTCTTCTAGAAGAAGAATCAGTATTTCTATTGGAGACCAAAGGAGTTCCATTGGAAATAGAGGGGTGCACGTGTTAATAGAAGTATATTCTTTTTCCCACTTTACTCTCTTTCACAATTCAATTAACTGAATTGTATCTCTCTACTTATAAAACAGTGAATGAATGGCTACATCCTGAGGCTTGTTAATTCATGGACGATGTACTGGAATCACTATTTAACCGCTTCATCAACTATGCAGGAATATTCAAAGACAGAGAAGTTCTTAGGCACGATTACCTACCAAACCAACTACCGCACCGTGAAGACCAAATCAGACATGTAGGCGAAATAGTTGCCCCTCTACTCAAGGGCTGCAGATGCTCCAACCTCTTCATTTATGGTAAAACCGGTACCGGAAAAACCGCTGTAACAAAATATGTTCTTCGTAAATTGATTTTGAAGGCTGAAGAGATCGGAGTTAAAATAAATGCTTTATACATTAATTGTAGGTTTGCTGGAACTGAGTATAGGATTCTTTCTCAACTTTGTGAAGGTCTCGGTGCAAATGTTCCATTCACAGGATTAGCTCTAAGCGAAGTTTTTGACAGATTCCGCGACACCCTAGAATTCAATAAAACTTTACTACTTGTTGTTTTAGACGAGATTGACGCCTTAGTAAAGGCTAAGGGAGACAATATTCTTTATGAACTGACTCGAATTAATGAAACGCTTACAAAAAGCAGAGTTTCAATTATTGGAATTTCAAATGACCTGCGGTTCAAGGAATGGTTAGATCCTAGAGTTTTGAGTTCTTTAAGTGAAGAAGAACTTGTTTTTAGACCTTACAATGCGTCTGAACTTAAAGATATACTTGCAGAAAGAGCCAAACTTGCATTTGTTGAAGGAGCATTAACTGAAGGTGCGTTAAGTCTTTGTGCAGCCTTAGCTGCTGCTGAGCATGGTGATGCACGAAGAGCCATAGACCTCCTAAGAGTTGCTGCTGAAATAGCAGAAAGAAAGGGAGATTCAAAAATTTTGGAGAAGCATATACGTGAAGCTGAAAAAAGAATAGAACATGATAGAGTTGCATATGCTGTGAAAAACTTACCCCTTCATTCCAAACTTGTTTTACATAGCGTATACTTACTGGCTAGGGCAAATGTAAACAACGCGATTACAGGTGATATCTACGAGGTTTATATGGAGTTATGCGATGAAATAGGAATAACACCCCTTACTCAAAGGAGGATCAGCAGCATAATCAGTGAATTAGATTCTGTAGGTCTTTTGAATGCTAGGGTTGTAAGCTTAGGTAGATATGGTCGCACCAAAAAGATTAGGCTTGGAATAAACCGTATGGTTATTAGAGAGGTCTTTTCTAATGATGGAAGGCTTGGAAGTCTGGTAAATTATGAACCCAAATGCTTGGCAAGACCTCCGAATCATAGGCATTGAAGACGGAAGCTTCACGGAAAAATCAACAAAAACTCTGCTTGTGGCTGTGCTATTACGTAAAGGCTTATGGATAGAAGACTTAAAAATAGGAGAAATCACCATCGATGGTTTAGACGCCACAGAAAAGGCTATTGAGATGTTAAAAAATTGGCAATTCGACATCATAATGCAAGCTGGAGTTTCATTCGGAGGCTTCAACCTTGTGAATCCAGTAAAAGTTTACGAGATATTCAAAAAACCTGTTATAGTTGTTAGCAGAAAAAAGCCTGACAATATCGCTATAAAAAATGCGCTATTAGAGCATTTTGAAGATTGGGAACAAAGATGGAAAGTTTTTGAAAGACTAGGCGAAGTTTATGAAATTAAACCCTTTAAAAACGAGCCTCCGCTTTTTATGGAAATTGTCGGGGCTTCTCCAGAATGGGCTGAAAGGATTATTCGCCTCACAACCATTTCCTCAAGGATTCCAGAACCAGTTCGGGTTGCGAGGTTAATTGCCCGCGGACTAAGCTCTAAATAAACGAAATTGTTTGAACTTCTAAAGTTTGGAGATTAACGATTGGAACTATTCCAGGCGTAGGTTCAAGTCCCATCTTTTCCTGAAACAATGTTTTTTCCTGCCAAGTTCCAGAATTCACTAGTAACGTGCCCCTATAGTTTTCATATTTCATTACGTGAACATGCCCGCTGTGGAAAACATCCGGAATTCTTTCAATTACAAGGAAGTCCTTTGTTTCTGGTGCAATCGGTGTTTTTGCACCGTATATTGGTGCCAAATGTCTGCACTGTAGAAGTAACCGCATGGCTTTTTCTGGTTGTTGAAAGCTAATGTTGGGTGCTGATACGACAACGTCGTCTATGCTTCGCCCATGATATAGTAAAAATTCTACTCCGTGGAGCTCCACGACTGCGGGATTTCCTAGCATTTTAAGTGGTCTTTTCTCGTAAAGTGGTTCGGCGTATTCTCTTGAAAGGGCTGGCTGAGGTAGTGCTTTTCTAGAAGCATCATGGTTTCCGGGGATAACTATGACTTCAATGTAGTCGGGTATTTGTTCGAAGAACATGGATGCAAGTTCATACTGTTTGTATATGTCTGGTATAAGCAGTTCTTTAAGTTGTTCAGGGTAAACTCCAATTCCATCGACTATATCGCCTGCCACAACTAAATATTTCACTTGCCCCGCAATTTCTCGCATTTTGGCGTTTCCATATTTCCCATTAAGCCATAAAATGAAGTTGCGAAATTCTTCACGTAGGAAGGTTTTGCTTCCAACATGTAAATCGGATATTAAGACTGCATACACTGGTTCTGAAGCTTTTTTCGGTGTTCTCTGGGGAATATCTGGAAAGATTATGTCCTCGGCTATGAGCAGGTTATTTCTAAGCTTAACTGCAGATACGCAGATTACT
The DNA here is from genome assembly GCA_029934005.1 of Candidatus Bathyarchaeota archaeon. GTDB lineage: Archaea > Thermoproteota > Bathyarchaeia > Bathyarchaeales > WUQV01 > JAOZNA01. Next base: position 3,476 of record JAOZNA010000023.1, on the reverse strand, counting down.
TGATCATGTAATAATAAACGTGCCTTTTCCATAAGCTGTCTTGAAGCGTTTCGCGGAACAAGAACGGTAATACTTGTATCCAAGTCTTCAATTTTAAGCAGAATCTTCTGTTTCGTTTCCTTCTTCTCCGTGACCATTCCAATTATCTTCAACCTGGTGTTAGGAGAGGCACTATACGCTGACCTTATGGAGTTGACTGCATCCCGCGTATCCATCCTTTGCAAAAGAATCTTCCGGAGCCTATTAAATCGGTCGCGGAAATATTCAAGATATTCTTCTAATTCTCCAGTTGCAGATATTTTATCGGTTGGGTCTTCAATAACCTTTATTTTTGATGGTATTTCTCTAGCTAATGGTTTAAACCGTTTCTTCGCTTGAGAAATAACAGTTGTTTCAGAGATTGCAAGGGCGACTTTCTCTTGTTCCTCAAAAAATGATGGAACCTTTTCTTTTGCAATTTTTTCTAGAAGTTCCTTTCCAATAAATACTTGTTTTTCTCCCTTATCCCGTAGATATTTTATGGCTTGTTCCATTAAATTTGTTGGATTCTCCTTTTCTGCTATGGTGCTTAAAAATTGGAATGCTTCGAGGTCGAGCTGGTAGCCTGCTGAAACTGCGTATTCTATTGCTTGCTTGAGCTGTTCATTTTCACTCAATTTTGATTTGCCTCCAATCTTGCTTGATTGGCACGACTATGGTTCCTTCCTTTTCTTCGCCGACCGTTATGGTCTGTGATTTTAGCTTTAGATACGCGGTTAAGGCTGCTGTAACTGCGTCTATTTCATGCGGTGTTAACATTCTTTTTTTGAGGTCTCCTTTCAATCCTATATGTAAGAAGATGGCTTGAATTTTTTGCCAGTCCTTTGTTGGTATTCCCAAGGCTTTACGTGTTGAAGCCGGATGAACCTCTATAACCTTTAAACCTTTATCCCTCAATATTCTTGTTAATTCGGCGCCTCTTTTAGTAAGGTTCTTCATGCTTTTAAACAATGGTGGAAAAACTGGATAGCCAAGCTTAAACATTTCTCGGTCTGCCTTACGCATTATACCAGATTTTGGAGAGGACAAGGGGGCATCAATAGCTATAAGAACTGGTTTTTCTTCCAAAGTTTTCCGTATTATATCAGGGTTTTCATAAATTTCACAAGCATTCACAATGCATCCTTCAATTTTAGCCCATCCAGTAGGCTTCGATTCACTACCAGCTAAATCTATACCTATTATAACTTTCCTTTTCAATTTTGATTTTACCGCCTAAATCTATATATTCAGCTTTTTATTTGATAAATTAATATCCCTATTTGAGGAATATTTATGGAACTCAGAAAGATTCAAAGAACTCAAGGCGGAACATTTTTTGTTTGTCTACCTAAAGAATGGGCTGAAAAAAACGGTTTAACTAGAGGCTCAGTCGTAGCATTAAAGGAGGCACCAGACGGTCGCCTAGTAATTGACCCAAAATACGAAATTGAGAGAGCACCGCAAGAAGTGGTGATTAAACCAAGTCCCTATCTAGATAGAGAAATAATTGGCAAATACCTACTAGGATATGATATTATCAAAGTTGAATCTAAAGAAAGAATTAATCCTGAAGATCGAGAAAAGGTTAAACGTGCTGCAAGACGCCTTGTAGGACTCGAAATTGTTGAGGAAGATTATGCACGCATAGTTTTACAATGCCTACTCGAACCTTCCTCTTTACCTCCAGAAAAAGTCCTAAGAAGGGAATACTCCATTGCCGCAAGCATGCACCGAGACGCCGTAACCGCATTTGTTGACGACGATAAGCACCTAGCCAAAAACGTTATTGCAAGAGACGACGAAGTCAACCGCCTATACTTCCTACTTGTAAGAGTACTAAGAACAGTGATTCAAAACCCAACCCTAGGAGAAAAACTTGGAATACGCCCAATAGACTGCCTAGACTACAGGCTAACAGGAAGCCTAGTGGAATCAATAGGCGACCAATCAGTTCAAATAGCCAAAAAAGTTGTTGCACATAAGAAAGTAGGAATAAACGACAACCTAAAGAAACTAGTGTCAGACCTACATGTTATTGTTTATGAGGCTCATGAAACAGCCATGAAAGCTCTATCTACTCATAACATTTCACTGGCTGAATCAGTTCGAGAACTCCAACCCAAAATTACAGACATAAATGAGAAGATTGAGAAAATAGTTAGTGAAAAGGAAAATTCCCAGTACGTATTAGCTGTTGTGTCTCATGTAAACCGCATATACGAACACAGCATAGACATCGCCGACCTAGTAATACCCCGCCTATCAGCATAAACAACACAAAAGAGGTGGTTTAAACGCACAAAACAACAAACAAAGAAGGAAAACAATATCACATCGAATGTAAACCTGGAGACCTAGCTGAATACTTACTTGTTCCTGGAGATCCAGACCGAGTTCCAAAAATTGCAGCTTTATGGGAAACAGCAAAGCAAGTTGCATTTCACCGTGAATTTAGAACCTACACAGGCACCTATAAAGGAGTTCCAATCTCAGCGGTTTCAAGCGGAATAGGACCAGCAGCCATGAGCATAGTTGTAAACGAAGCCAAAAACTTGGGGGTTAAAACGTTCATAAGGGTTGGAAGTTGCGGGGCAATTCAACCCTACATTAAATGCGGAGACCTAGTAATATTGACAGCGGCTGTCCGCCTAGACAGAACAAGCGAATGCTACGTTCCAGCCGAATACCCAGCAATAGCAAACTACGAAGTCGTATTAGCCCTAATCCAAGCATGCGAAGAATTAGGCTACAACTATCATGTGGGAATAGGATGCACAACATGCGACTTCTACGCCGGACAACAACGCCCAACAAAATGCATGCAAACCCAAAACCTAACTGAAACCCTACGGAAAGCAAACGTCCTAATATTCGAAATGGAAGCCGCCACACTATTCACACTAGCAAACATCCACAACCTAAGAAGCGGAGCAATCTGCACTGTATACGCAAACCGAACAAAAAACGAATTCAAGCCTGGAGCAGGTGAAGAAAAATGCATAAAAGCAGCAAACACCGCAATAAAAATCCTAAACAAATGGGACCAGAAGAAAAGTAAAACAGGAAAAAAATGGTTATATCCAACCATACTAAAATAAATGCAAACCTAATTAAACACGCGTAACAAAATTTCTAATAAAGCTTAAAGCCGGGGTGGCAGAGCGGCTAATGCGCCGGCCTCGAGATCAAACTAGGCATAAAGAAGGGGGCTGAGACAAGTAAGCCGGTGGGCCAACGGGCCCGCAGGGGTTCAAATCCCCTCCCCGGCGCCAATTTACCAGTAAAATAGCCGACTGGTCTATGATAGTCGAGTGTCATTTGTGAGTAAAACAGAGACCATTAAACAGAGGACCATCTACGTCTATCTTCCCTTTGTGGAGCATAAGGAAAGAAGGGAGAGATTTAAAAAAGGCAGAAAGTGAGATTTTCAGATATTAGAGATTACCTAAACGGGA